>NZ_JAFZKX010000106.1 GCF_017551775.1 Fibrobacter sp.
AAAATCCAAGAAACCATTATCTAACAGGTGGCTGAAGAAAAGACTAAAAAACCATGCGATTGCAATGGTGGTGAGAAGGCTTAAAAAGAAAAACATCAGCCAACGTTGGGCCTTTTGGGAACTAATCTCGCATTCCGTGAGAGGCTCCGCATCCTCTTGGCTGGTCTCGTCTGCCGGGTTTGTGGCCGAAGGATCGACCTTGTTGTCGTTTGGCGCATCACACCACAAGCACTTCGGCATGTCGTCTTCGTATTCTCTGCCGCACTTCTTGCAAATCATAGAATCTCCTTTAGCCCTCAGTATAGAAATAAATCTGTTGCCGGAGCGAACTAGGAATTTTCGTCTCGGGTGACGGCTTCTTCGCTCAGTTCTTCATGATGCGGTTCTTCGTCAGACGGAACGCTGGGCGTGTCGCTGGCCGGCAAAGAATTCAGCGTGCTCAAGTTTGCGGTGATTGCCTTTATGACCTTGGTGTAACAGAAAAGAAGGGCGATGCAAAGGAGAAGGCTGATGACCCTGATGGCGATGTGCCCTTTCGAGATGAAAAGTCCCAAGCTCCAGCCGACCTGTATTGCGACGCCGAGTACGGGGATGGCGCGGAGCATCCAGTCCGGAATGACGTTGGCCTCGAGATTGTTCTTTTTGAGAGATTCCTTTTGCCGGGTGAACAGGTCCTTGAAAATCTGGTAATGGAACGCCGGAAATATGATGGGGGCGAGGGCGAGAACCGTGGCTGTTTTCGGAGGATAGTTCGTCTCTGTAAACCGGCTCTGTTCCCTGATGGCGCTGCGGAGCCAGGAACAGAACATATGGACGGTAATCCACGAAGTGACAAAGAGGTGTACGAACAGCAATATAAAGTTTATGGCAAAGCCGAGGCCTATCAGGTCTCCGCTAATTTGTGCCCTAGTTCCGGCGATGTCACTTAAAATGGCGAACGGGGCGAATATGCCGATAATTCCCGAAAGAAGGAATCCCTTCAGCAGTTCTCCAAAGTAGTTGTCGGAGCCGGGAGTGGACGCAATCCAGATTTCCGTGGGGATGGCTAGGACGGCGAGGCCGATAAAGAAAAACCTTAGCCAGAATATGGCCTTTTTGCTGCGGGCTTCGAAATCAGGGAGTGCGGAATCTTTGGAAATCATTGCTGCCTCTCCCTGCCAATGTAGAAAAAATCCCGGCGCAGGGGCCGGGATTGTAATAAGTTTGGTGTGCCCGTCGAACGGCTACTGCTTTATGGTCGGGGCCTGGCGTGCTACGGGAGCGAGCTGTCCGTGCTTGCGGAACAGGTGCTTCACGAGGGTCCCGAATCCACGCATCACGCGGTAGCGTTCACGCGGGTTCTTGATGGCCATGATTCCCTGGTGGAAAATGTAGCTCGGACGCAGGTAGAATTCGCGGCGGGCCTTGTCGCAGAAGTCGACGAGCGCCTGGCTGGTGAGTTCGCCGCGCTGGATTGTAGTGCGGTGGAACCCGTCCTTGTCAAGCCACTGGTTGTAATCCTTTGTCTGTAATGCACCGCTTTCCAAGGCTTCCTTGTAGGCTTCGGTGCCGGGGTAAGCCATGATGGGGTAGAACTGCGCGGTGTTCGGGTTCAACTTCTTGGCGTAGTCGAGCGTCATGCGGAGCGTTTCCGGAGTGTCGCCCGGGTTACCCACCATGAAGCAACCGTGCACTAGGAGTCCCGCCTTGCGGGCGTTCTTCGTGAACTCGATGGCCTTGTCGGTGTTCTTCACGCCCTTGTGGATGTTCTCGAGAACCACCGGGCTTGCGCTTTCAAAACCCACGCACATTTCGCGGCCGCCGGCCTTCTTCATGAGTTTCAGGAGGTCGAGCGGCACGTCCGCGCGCGCGTTGCAGCTCCACGTAATCTTGAGACCGCGTTCCAGAATCAGGTTGCAGATTTCGCGCACGTGCTCATGGCTCGCGGTGAACGTGTCGTCTTCGAAGAAGACTTCACCGAGGTCTTCAAAGTTGTCCTTGATGTACTGCAGTTCGTCGACCACGTCCTTGGGCGTGCGGCGGCGGAACTTGTGGCCGTTGAGCGTCTGCGGAATCACGCAGTAGCTGCAGCGGTTCGGGCAACCGCGACCCGAGAGAATCACGATCAGCGGGTTGAGGTTCGCTCCGTAGAAATACTTCTTGTAGCAGGAATAAAGGTGTTTGCGGTAGACCTTCGACACCCACGGAAGTTCGTCGAGGTTCTCGATCTTCGGGCCTTCGGGCTGGAAGTCGGTGGTGCCGTCCGCCTTGCGGAAGGCGAGGCCCGCGATGCTGGAAACTTCTTTAATATCGCCACGCAGGTAGCGCACGAGGTTCCTCGCGGTGTAGTCCGCCTCGCCGATAATCACGAAGTCGAGGCTCGGTTCCATCTCCATCGATTCGAGAGGTTCGGCCGTCGCATGCGTGCCCATGATGGCGACCTTCGTATTCGGGAGCGTTTCCTTGATGGCGTGCACGACCTTGAGGTCGTTCAGAATACTCGGCGTGCTCGTGCTGCAGACGACCAGTGCCGGGTCAAATTTCTTGATACCCTCGAGCGTTTGCGGGAGGTTCAGTTCCATGGCGGGACTGTCGATGAGCTGGATTTCGTTTCCGTCGGCTTCTACGGTGCCAGCGGCGTAGCTCAAAAACATGGGCCAGTAAAGAGTACTCGATTTGGTCACGCACGGACTGCGCGACTCGCGGCTGAACATCGGATGGAACGGAGGGTTTAAAAAAGTAATGCGCATAAGCAACTGCAAAATACATAATTATCGGCGATAAAACTACATTTGTATCCGATGAAAAAAGGAATTTTCGCACTACTCCTGTGTTGTGGGTTTGGCTACGGCTTTGCCGCTGGTCCAACCCCTGCCGCATTGGACACCATCCGCGAAAATTTCCCCGACGGAAGCGTCTCCAGGGTCTACACGGTCCAGAAGGGGACGGACATCCGCGAGGGCGTGGCGGTGAGCTACCACCCGAACGGCAAGGTCGCAATTGAAGCTCCGTACAAGGGTGGAAAACTCGATGGTGTGTACCGCAGCTATTACGAGAACGGCAAGCCCTGGCAGACCATCGGCTACCGTGACGGCATAGAGCATGGCGTGAGTACGGACTACTACGACACAGGAATAAAGAAACTGCGCGAGGTGTACAAGAATGGCATCCTCGACGGAATGAGCGAAGAGTTCAATGACCGCGGACTCGTGTGGCGCAAGATTCCCTATGTGGATGGCCGCATCCAAGGTGTCGCGAAAATTTACGACGAACTGGGAGTGCTGAAAGAAGAAATGACTTTCGAAAAAGGATTGCGCAACGGTCCTTACCGCCGGTTCAACAAGGGCATCAAGATTTTCGAGGCGAAGTTCGAAAGAAACCGCTGCGTCGAGAACTGCAACTTCTAGCAATAAAAAAACGGCGACATCTTGTCGCCGGTAATCTTGTTTCCGATATAGAAACTGCGCAAAAGCGTTAGTTGGATTTTTTCTTTTTCGGGCGGAAGGCGTTCCACACCATGTAGCCGATGAACGCGACACCGAGGCCGACGAGCGCGATGGAAAGTTCGTGACTGTACTGCTGGATGATATCCTTCTGGCCGTGAGCGAGATACCCGAGGAACGCCAGCACGCAGTTCCAGATGGTGGCGCCGAGTGCGGTGTATAGCGTGAACTGGAAAATGTTCATGTTCGCGAGTCCTGCCGGGATGGAAATCAGCTGGCGGATGACGGTGATGAGTCGCCCGACGAACGTGGAGATTGCGCCGTGCTCGCGGAAGTATTCCTCCGCCTTCTCGACCTTGCCGGCATCGAGAAGCAAGAAATGCCCGAGACGGCTGTCTGCGAATTTGTATATAATGGGCCTGCCGAGGAACTTCGCGAGGTAGTAGTTGATGAACGCGCCGATAAGCGCACCGAGTGTCGCGAATAGCACGATGAGAACAATGCTCAGGCCCGATTCGTGCTGCATAGCCTTGTAGGCGGCAGGCGGCACCACCAGTTCCGACGGGAAGGGAATGAACGAGCTCTCGACAGCCATCAGGAGGGCGATGGTCCCGTAGTTCAGGTTGTCGTTGTACCAGTCAATAATCTGGTCGTAGATGCCGGTCTTCGGGGCGTTGTCGGAGGTGGCGACTGCTCCCGGATTGGCTGCCTCGACCTGAGCTGCTGGTGCCATTGCTGGCGATAAAGTGGAATCAGTCTGTGCAAATGCCGCGAGGTTCAGACCTGCGACAAGGAGTGCTAGTATGGCGATTTTTTTCATGTCTTTAAGGTATTTAAAAAAGCACGGTGATTGACCGTGCTGCTTTTTTCGGTTTGAATCTTATCTTCTCTTCTTGGACTTCGCCTTGGCCTTGGCTTTCTTCTTCGCGGCCTTCTTGGCGGCTTTCTTGTTCTTCACCTTAGGTGCTTCTTCGACTTCTTCTTCGTCGTCGTCCTCCACCTCGGGTGCCGGTTCTTCGGCCACGTACTCGGGTGCCTGGTATTCCATCACGGAAGGACCGCTGGAGCTGGAGCCCTTGAGGGCGGCCTTCGCTTCGTTGACGTACTTGCCGTTGGGGAAGCGCTTCAGGTAAATTTCATAGTCTTTCAGGCGGTTGCTGCTCTTCACGAGTTCGAAAATGCCCGTTTCAGCTTCGTCGCGGAACGCGCCGTCCGGATTGTCGTTCAGGTAGGTGAGGTAGGCCTTGAAGGTGTTCTGGGCCTGAATCTCGCGGAACTTGTGGTATTCGCCGAGCGTCCTGAGCTTGGCTTCGACCTCGCCTCTACGTGGGGAGTCGGGGTAGTACTGCAGGAACATCTCGAGCATTTCGGGGTCGTTGCTAGCCATGACCTGGTCGAAGCGGGAATCTTCCTGGCGTACCTGGTATTCCTTCAGTTCGACCTTTCCGGTATCGAGAGTCGCGTAGAGTTTTTCCTTCGTGGCGAGGTCAGCCGGGTGGCAGAAGGCGAGGAAGCTTTCCAGCACGTCGGAGAACTGGGTGCGAGTGAAGGCTTCGCTCATGTCGGGCAGTTCGCCGTTCTCGTCGAGGAAGAAGCGGTAGTCGCGCTCGATGGCCATGCAGTCCCAGTCGCTGAGCGTGTCCTTGACTTCGCTGTTTTCGCGCAGCACCTGGTCGCGGTCGCGCAGGGTGAAGCGCATGCGGCGGTCGCGGCGGCTTTCACGCCCGAAGTCGAGCGAGAGTTCAAGTCCGACGCGGACGGGCCACTTGTAAGAAATCTTGTCGAAGGTGATTCCCGAGTAACCGGACGAGGGGGTCGGGTTCTCGGCGTCGTAGCTGTACGTGTTGGTCGCCTTCAGGTTCTCGTAAGGGAGGAATTCCTTGCGGACGTTCACGCCGATCTTGAGGTCCACGTCCTTGAACAGTTCGGTGATGCGGTATTCGAGAGCGCCCGACACGAATGCGGTGGGTGCCATCTCGGTATTGTCCTTCGTGCTCGTAGAGTAGTTGTCGATGAACGTAAAGAAGTGGAATCCGTAACCGCCGAGGACGCGCAGGTCGAAGTCGCCACCGATGTTGAAGGAGAAACCGCCAACCACGGACGGGGCATATGCACGGAAGGAGAGCGAGCGGCCTTCGCCATTTTCGGAGAGGTCGTTGTTGTGGTCCGCCTTGCCGTTGTCGTCTGCGCCCCAGTATGCGGGGTTGCTGTCGATTTCACGGAACTGGATGGAGTTGACTTCGAGACCGAGCCACAGGGTGAACGGAATGTCCGCCTTGGCGATAGGGGTGAAAAGGGGGCTGAACAGGAAGCCGACGTTGAGCGGAACCGTAAGGATTTCCTTGTCGATGGGTTCCTTCAGCAACTGGGGGTTAGAGGCTTCAAAATGAACAAAGGCGGGTTCCGCCTGCAGGTATATCTGGGTACGCCAATTAGAGCGTTCGAAATCGGCCGCGTATACGCTTGCAGACAAAAGCAAAAAGGGCAAAATTTTGGTTACTATCTTTCGCATCGTATAAAAATTTAGATTAAAAACGTCGGTCTTGCAAAAATGTGTGCAAAAAATACCGGTTTTTTGCGATAAATTTGCGGAAAATCACTAGAAAGTGAGGATGAAACCTAGGGTAAACAGGGCTATACCCGTGCCAATCAGCGAACCGCCGATAATCGAGTACCGGTCTCCCGACTCCACCAGGTCATGGTTTTTCTTGATTTTTGCGTTAAAATTCTCGCCTTTGGCGGCGCTCGGCATGCTGAGGTCGTTCTTTATGTCCTTGGCCTCGTCGTAATCCTGGGAGGCCAAATAGAAGAAGAGCGAACCCAGCAGGACGGGCGTGACGGACGATCCCATCAGCACTTTGCCGATGAAGGAGCGCTTTCTCTTCTGGAACCACTCCTCCTGCGTCTTGATTTCTTCGAAGTCGGTGAGGTGTTCCATGGAAATGTCGAGGTTTATTTCGGGAACGGGCGCAACGTAGAAGCTTACCAGCGTGTCGCGGTAGCCGGCTTTTCTGAGGTGCAGGTAGGTCATGCCCGGAGTCGTTAGGGTCACCTTCTTGGGGGTGTAGCCGATGGACAGGCTTTCGTTGGTGATTTCATCCTGGCCCGGGAAAATCTCCGCGCCGACCGGGTTACTCACGATTTTGATTTCGGGATTGATACGCTTGAGCTTGAGCGATACCTTAGCCGTGTCGCCCGGAAGCGGTCGGACGAAGGTTTGGGCGCCCCAGAGATGCTTGTCCACATTCCAGTAGGCGTTCACTTCGATTTTTCCGGTGTCGGTAACGGCGAAGGTGCAGGGGGACTTGCATATGGCATCTTTCTGGGGCCGCGAGATGGTGGCTGCTTCCGGGTCGGTCTCTACATGGATGTAACTGCGTTCGGCCTTCGTGGAAACTTGCTTCCCGTTTGCCTTCTTGACGAAATTCGTGATGGCGTTCCCCTTGAGGGCGTCTTGCAGCATGGAGTCGCGCGAGACGACAATCTTCGTTCTCGTGATGGTCGGGAGGTCTTCTTCGTACAGGATGCGCGTAAGGGCGATTTCGATTGAATCGGGATGCTTGGCCTGCGCCAGCTTGCCGAAATAGATTTCATTTGCCCCGGCTTTCTTCCAGTGCTCCTGGATGCAATTCCTGTCGTTGCATTCGGCGATTTCGTCCCAGCGGTGCATCTGGATGGCGGAATCCAGTTCGTGCAGCAGGCTGTAGGTGATTTCCCCAATCAGCTCCTGCTGGGTTGCTCCTATATTGGAAGGCTCAAAACTGATGAATACTTTGGCCGGCTCACGCTTGGAATCGTTGTTATTTTGTTCTAAACTAGCGGTGGCGGTGTCCTGAATGGTGGAGTCGCTTGTTAGGGCGGAATCGCTCTGTGCGACCGAGGAATCCGCAGCCATGGCGGAATCAGGCGTGGCCTTGGCTGGGTTCAGGAGGTCGTTGCCCTGCTCGTCCACAATGCTCTTGAACTGCGACTTCGGGAACTTCACGATCGTGAACTGGTTCTTGATGTAGCCGCCGAGGCTTACCGTATCGTTTGCGATACCGAGGAACTGAGCCTTCTGCGTTGTGCCCGAGACGAGTTCCACCTGGGCGAAAATGCCTTGCGGGTCTGCTGCAAAAACATGCGCAGAGAGGCAGATGGCTAGAAGCGAGGCTACTTTTTTCATAGGACTACTCATGATGCTACCTAGAAGGAAAGGACTATCCCGAAACCGAGCAGAATTGCTCCGCCGACAGCGGTGCCGATGGATACGCTCTTCGATGTTGTCGCTCTGTCGCGATGATCGTTGAAACTCTCTATGTTGAATTCGTATTCTTCGCCGTGTCGTATGAGGCTCTTTTCGATGGATTCCTTCCTCTCGTTCGCTTGCTTGATTTCGCTATGGGCGACGATCGCCGCGATTCCGCTTGCAATGAGGGGGACTGCCGATGCGAAGATGAACTTGTGGCCCATGTTGCGGCGTGCGCGTCGCATCAGGGATTTCTGTTGGCTTTGCAACAGCTCGTCGTCGTACGAGGGCGTGAGCGCGACAATCAGGTAGGAGGTGTCCGCTTGCGAAATCTTGACGGAAATGGTCGTGTCCTTGTAGCCGGGCTTGAATATGGTGACGAGAACGTTCGGTTCACCTTCGGGAACGCGGATATAGCCGGGTAAAGCTACGTCTGGGTTCGAAGCGATTGACGCACGTGTTTCGTTCACATAAGCATCCGCATAGGAAGGGTTTGTCGAAATATGCAGGTATTTCGGGGCCTCTTGTGCGCAGACGGCTATAGCGCAGAAAAACAGCAAAGAAATGGTTAGGATGGAGGCTCTCATTAGTTGCCTCCTGTTTCGGAGAACGGCCCGGTGATTTTCGGGTAGGAGTCAACCCTGTCGAATTTCCAGTAAACCTTCGGGCTTGCGTTGTGGGCGTAGTCCTCGACATGAATGCGTATCTTGCTGTTGTTCTCGTAGGGGGCTCTGAATTTGATGAAAGGCTCCGTGTAGCGGTGCAGTATAGTATCGTTGTTTATCGTGACGGTAATTTTCATCGGGTTGATGCCCGAACCGTTGTCCAGCGTGTAAAAGTAGACGGAGTCATTCATGATTGTGCCACCATAGCGTCCCGATGTGTGGCTTATTAAAGTCCTTGGAGCCACCTGCGGCTGGGTCTTGTCGTAGAATCGTATTGTGTCTAGGATGGTCAATGAGCCTGTTTGGGCGTTCGTGGTCTCCGGCTCGGCAACGAATTCCGTTAAGTTGAGTTCCTGCGCATATATGCGGATTCCGGTTTGCGGTGCGACTTTCACTCTGATTGTTGATGGATTTGTCTGCTTGTGTTCGACAAGAAGCGTGTCGCCTTTGTTGTCCGTAATGACGACCTGCGTGTAGAGAGAACTTAAGAACTGGCTGTCGTATGCGATGGGGATGACGATGACGGAGGAATCTTCGTGCAGGAACTGCGTCGAGAAGTGGTGTATTTCCGAGGAGTCCGCTTCCTGGAATCCGTCGTCGGTATAGGATTTTGCGATCATTCCCCAGTAGATGGTGACAGAAGTGTCCTGTTCCGGATGTTCTGTCAGGTATTTTATTAGGGAGTCTGGGAGGAATGGTCCGACAAAGCGTGCGTCTTCGTAGCAATTCACGCTGCCAAGATCGTGATCCCAGACTTCATCTTTCTTGAAGGCCGCGTAAATGCGGCACGAGTGGGCTTCCCACGGGTCCAGCCCGCTAACCGACCAGCGGATCTCTACTTCACTGTTAGAAACGGGCTTGACTTGATTGTAGCCATTGACGGGAGCGATGAGCGAAATTCCGATGGGTGAATTCACGAAAATGTTGAGCGTGTCGCGCAGGGTATCCGAAAACAGGTCTACTGTCTGCAGGATTCCCATTCTGTATCCGGGAGTCTTGAAACTGAAACGCAGCGGGGAAATATTGTATTCCTCGTCTTCGATAGTCCAGCTGTGGTTCAAAAAGTGATTGTCTGCGGTATCCGACGACATGTAAACGTCGTTGATGGAGTAGGCGGCCCAGAATTTGACGGTCTCGTTTGTGTCGAGGTAAACAGCCTTGGTCGGCGTGGCATAGGAGTACGGTTGGCCCGTAAGCCGGTCGGGCAGTACGAACATGTGCTGCTTGAGTGTCGGCGTGTCGTTTTCAGAAACGGGGATGGCGTCGCTGCAACCCGATACGGAGAACATGGCGGCAAGCGCGAATGCCGTGGCAAGAACGATGGTGTATGTCCTGTAGCGCTTTTCCATGGGGTTACTCAGCCTCGGTATAGGTGATGTACCATTTTTTTGAATGGTTTATGCCAATCGAGTATTCAGCGATGCTTTCTATGGTGTTTTTCCCCTCGACAAGATCGTCGGTGGTTATAGTGGTTGAACACAGGAGCGTCGATAGATTGCCGTTGTGGTACAGATTTCCGTTGACCAAGAAACTGCAACTTTCAATGGTGAATCCGTAGGGGTTGGTATCGATTACGAAAAGGTTGATACTTCCGGGGCCATTTTGCGTGAACGAGTTGTTCGTCTTGATCCAGCTATCTGCCGGCTCAATGGTGTAACTGCGGAGGTTGCGATTCTTGCTTGCGTCAATGGCGATGATGTCGAGATGCCTGGTATTCCATGATTTTGCGTTGGAGGGAAGGACCACTATGAGGGTGTCGCTTGCACCAACCTTTTCGGTGAGCTTTTCAGATTCTAGATAGACATATACGGTCTTCTGTGCAAGCAAGGTCCCGAAATCCGTCACGAGGAATTTGAGCGTGTCGGCATATTCCAGCGTGTCTATCTCCTCGTTTGCAATTCCGTTTTCGATAAAGGAAATCTTGGGTGCGACTGTGTCGCGGAGATCAATGGTGCCTAGTTCCACGACTTCGTTCGAAGAAATGGTGAAGTCTATTGTATCGCTAGTAAAATCGGCGTACTTGGGGACGGAGAATATCGCTTTGTAATTGCCTGGTGTTAGGGGCGAGACGACAAATGGTTGCACCGTTTGGTTGTTGGCCTTCACATCGTTGCCGTAACATTCATAGCCGATTGAATCCAGGATGGAAATCTTTGCGGAAATATTAACCACATTGTTGTTGTCGCTTGTCGTTACGTCGATGAATCCGGTTATGCCGCCTTCGTTCGGGCCTCCGCTCGTAAAGAAGTTTCCATCAATTTTGGTGCTGGAGACGAAACCGAATTCGTTTATCGCCTGCACGTGCCAAAGGTAATGGTGCAACGGTTCAAGGTCTTTCCAGTAGGTGAAGTTGGGTTCGGTCAGCAGGGTGTCGATGATCCCGTCAATGGAAAAATGGTAGTACAGTATCGCTATGGAATCCGGGTCGTAGGCATTCCATGCAAAAGAAATCCCTCCCGTTGTCGGGATGCCCTGCGAGCCGTTTGCGGGGATGAACATGCTGTCCTGCAGAATCGGTGGGCTCGAAACCCAGAGCGTGAGCGTGTCGCTCAGGGTATCGCCGAAGAAGGTTTCGAGTACGAATGCGATTTTGTGCATCCCCGGTTCCGATACTGCGCTACGGAAGCTGAAGTCGAAGGAGAACGGGTCTCCGTCCAGCGTCCAGAGGTAACGCTTTATCTTGATGGATTTCGAGGGAAGGATGTTCGCAATGAATATGAGGGAATCGCCCGGGTTTAATGTGTCCGACTTGATTCTCTCGCTGATCGAATCGAACGAGTAGGCCATTTCGGCAGAAACTTCGATAAAGGTTGCGTCGGCCTCGTTGTAGAGGAAATCGTCGCTATTGGTGCAGGCTGCATAGAACAGGGCGAGCGCACAGGCAAAAATGGCTAGAATCCGGAAAATCATAGTTCATCTCCGAACGTATTTGCCGTGTAACTTGTTGTATCGGCCATGTAGAATGTCCTGGGGGCAAGCGTGTCGGAATCTCCGAAGGAGTCGAATACGATGACCTGGAATGTGTGGGCGCCCTCTTTGAAACCGGATTGCCTGATTTCGGTGAGGTGGCCGACGGGGTATCTTTTTCCGTCGATGATAAGCGTGTGGCTCAGGTTGCCGTCATCGAAGGAATCGTTGTCGAAGGATTTCCACTTGAACAGGATGGCTGTGTGCGAGTTCCCGTAGAGCGTTTCGTTTTGGGCGGGAGAGGTCGTTTCGCTCAGCATGGGCTCCATGTTCACGATGATATTGAATGACTTGTGGATGGAATTGCCGACTTCGTCTATGACCTCGAGTTCGTTCGGAATCTGGTTCGTTCCCGCGTTCTCGGGGATAGAATAATCCTGCCCGTTGCCGAGGACAAACGAGGTGTCTTGGGTACTCCTGAGCCAAGTGAATGACAGTTGCTTCTTGAACTGCCTGGGGTAAATGTCGGCGCGGACTATGGAGGAATCGCTCGGGCGGATCTTCAGTAGGGTCGAATCTTCCTTCCCGGATTGCAGTACGACGATATCTAGCCGTTCCAGTTCCTGTGCCGTATTCGGGTCGTCGGGAATATCGAGGCAGCCGTAGGTCATGAGGATTGCAATTGCAAAAACCGCCCCGCACGCCAGGCGGAACCCTCCAAACATGCCTGCGGAAAGTTTTCGCAGGCTGTAGCGTTCTTTTTTCTCCACTGGTAATAAATGTAATAAAAGTGGAAAGCGATTTTGTTCAGTGGGTGAACTGTAACGTTTGTGATTAACTATATTCCCTTGTATGAGTAAGGAAAACTTCGAGTACAAAAACGCGATGGAGCGCCTTGAGGCGATTCTTGAACGCATCGACAATTCCGAAATGGAAATCGACGAGCTTGCTGGCAATGTTCAGGAAGCGACAGAACTCTTGAAGAAGTGCCGTCAGATTCTGCTTTCTACGGAAAAAAGCGTTCAGGGAGCACTGGAAAGCCTGGACGGGGAAGCGGATGCCTGATTTTGGCGACATTCCTGCTATCGAGGCTCAGGGCCTTTCTGTCAAGTTCCCGGTACGCGGCGGTGTGCTGGGCAAGGTGAAGGATTATTTTACCGCAGTCGACGGAGTGTCCTTCACGTTGGAACAGGGAAAAATCCTGAGCGTGGTGGGCGAGTCGGGCTGCGGCAAGTCGACTCTGGTGAAGTCTCTGGTGGGGCTTGTGCCGCTTGCTTCGGGCAGCGTGAAGGTTTTCGGACGCGAGGCGCATGGCGGCAAGCTGGCTCCCGACGCTCAGGGCAAGGCCGCCCGCGTTTGCGACATGATGCAGATGGTGTTCCAGGATCCGTACAGCAGCCTGAACCCGCGGCAGACCGTAGAAGAAATTCTCACGGCCCCGCTCATGGCCCGGAAGGTGCCGTTTGAAGAAGCGAAGGCCCGAGCTTACGAGCTGATGGACCGCGTTTCCATTCCGCATTCGGCGCTCGCGAAGTTTCCGCATGAATTTTCCGGAGGCCAGAGGCAGCGCCTGTGCATCGCGCGCAGCCTGATGGTTAAGCCCAAGATTCTGCTTTGTGACGAGGTTACCAGCGCTCTCGATGTTTCTGTGCAGGCGCAAATACTTCACCTGCTCAACGATTTGCGTATCGATCTTGGCCTGAGCATCCTGTTCATCAGTCACGATATGCAGGTGGTGCGCGCCCTTTCCGATGATGTGCTGGTGATGTACTTCGGGCATGTCGTAGAGCGGGGAGCCGCAAACGAAGTGCTCGTGAACCCGCAGCACGAATACACCAAGAAGTTGCTTTCGTGTGTTCCTGTAATCAGGCGATAAGGCCTAGTGCCCGCGCTTGCATTTGACGCCGATGGTCTTGACCAGGCGATCCTGGTTCGTATCGAACTTGTCGTATGCGAATTCTTCCACATAGACGGCCTTGCAGTCAAAGAATTTCTCGCTGTACACGAGATTCATTTTCGACGAGTAGTGGTCGATGGTCATGCGGAAACTCTTGAGGTACTCGTTCTTGATGCAGGTTGTGACGAGATAATCCTCGAACTCGTCAAAGGATATTTCGACGATGGTGAATACGTCGCTCGTATTTTCCTTGAGGAATCTTATCTTGCGGCAACGAGCAGAAAGGTTGTTGGCGAGTTCTTTGAACTCTTCCGCCTTGTCGGGTAGCACGTTGTCGAATTGTATTTTGATAGTAAAAAGGTACGCTTTTGCCAGTTCGGGAAGATCTTGTCTGTCTTTCATAGCAATAGTACCTCTTTCTTTATAGAAAATAAGCTGACGGGGGGAGGATAGTTTATCTAAACATCCTTCACTGAATCTAAACAAATAAAAACGGCAAGTCAATAGGAACTTGCCGTTGCAATTATGTTTTTATTCTTTCACGTGGAAGTAGTCGACTTCGGGGTGGCTGATGTAGAGACCGCTGACGGAAGCCTGCGGGTACATGGCACCGTTCTCGGTGAGGCTGATGCCCACGCTTGTAAAGTCGATGAGCTTCGCGACGTTGAAGATTTCCTTGATATTCGGGAGTACGGGGTAGCCGACGGCCGGGCGGATGCCCTTCCAGTTGCTTGTGCGGGCGAGTTTCTGGCTCAAGTATTCTGCGCCGGCTTCGGCCAGGCGGTCGGCGACGGTTTGCATCAAGAGAACGTCGTAGTCGCTGCCGCCCTGTTCGGCCTTCAACTTTTCGAGGCGCTTCACGAAGGCGTCGCTTACGGTGACGGCGAAGGCGCCCACGATGTCGCGGAATACATCTTTACCGGCGGGAGCGGCGAATACGCTTGCGGTGTTTGCGTTAGCGGGCGCCACGTAGTCGCAGAGGGCGAGGCAGGTGCCTTCGGGATTCTGCTGACGGGCGGTGCTGACTTCTACAAAGTCGGCGTCGGTGCCAGTGCGGCCCGTGTTAAAGAGGACAGAGTTCTCGGTACCGGCGGCGGGGTAGAAGGCTTGCACGGCCCGGAGAGCGTACTCGGGTTTGCAAAGGCTCTTGATGAGTGCTTCGGCGTCGGCCTTGAGCTTCTTGGCTTCTTCTTCTTCGGGTTTGATTTTCCAGGTGAAGAAGAAGTATTCCCAGCTGATGAGCGGAATGACTTTTTCGAGCGCGATGGGCGGGAGTTTGCTTTCGCCCATGAACGGCGGTTCCACGGGCTGGTACTTGCTCCAGTCGCACATATAGCGGCGTTCGACCGGAGTTTTTTCGGCGGCGGCGATGGCGTTCGCGGCTTCGGTCTTGATGCCGTTTTGCTTGTCGCGGATGCGCTGCTGCTCTTCGCGGTTTTCTTGAATGGTCTGTTCGCTGGTGGCCGGGTCCAAAAGCTTTTGCACGAGGCCCGGGTTGCTCGCGGCGTCGCGCACGTGGAATACGGGGCCGTCGTAGCACGGGGCAATCTTCACGGCCGTATGCGTGGGCGAAGTGGTTGCGCCGCCGACGATAATCGGGATGCGCTGGCCAGCATCCTGCATGGCCTTCGCCACGGTGCACATTTCTTCGAGCGACGGGGTGATGAGTCCGGAGAGGCTCAGGATGTCGGCCTTGTTCTCGATGACCGCCTTCACGATCACATCTTCGGGAACCATCACGCCGAGGTCCACCATGTCGTAGCCGTTACAGGCCATAATCACGGAGACGATATTCTTGCCGATATCGTGCACGTCGCCCTTCACGGTCGCAATCACGATCTTGCCGCGGCTAGAAGCGTTAGCATCCTTACCGGCTTCAATGTATGGCTGCAAGATTTCCACGGCCTTCTTCATAGTACGTGCGGTCTTCACCACCTGCGGCAAGAACATCTTGCCTTCGCCAAAGCGGCGGCCCACTTCGTTCATGCCGTCCATGAGCGGGCCCGAGATGATTCGCACCGGGCTATCGCCGCGGTTGATGAGTTCCATCAAGTCGGGTTGCAGGGTAGTAGAAGTTCCTTTGAGCAATGCTTCTTGCAAACGTTCTTCAGGCGTGGTTTGGGCCTGTGCGGAACTGACGGCGTTGTCGCCGGCGTCAGAGGAGGCTGCGCCCGTGCTCATGGCGAAAATCGCCTTCGGGTCGTACTTGGTGCCTGCTTCTTTTGCAGCTGCTGCGGCCGCAGTCATGCGGCTTGCAATTTCAATGAGGGCTTCGCTGGCATCCGGCTCCGTATTCAGGAGCACTTCGGTAATGGCCATGCGGAGTTCGAGCGGAATCGTCTTGTATTCGATAATCGCGCTCGGGTTCATGATAGCCATGCCCATGCCGTTCGGGATCGCGTAATGCAGGAACGTGGTGTGCATGGATTCGCGCAGGTAGTTGTTACCGCGGAAAGCGAACGAAAGGTTCGAAAGCCCGCCCGAGATGCGCACGCCGGGCAGGTTGTCCATAATCCAGCGGACAGCGCGGATAAAGTCAATGGCGTAGGCGTTGTGTTCGGCCATGCCGGTTGCGACCGTCAAAACGTTCGGGTCGAAGATAATGTCAGAGGGCGCAAAGCCGAGCTTTTTCACCATGATGTCGTAGGCGCGGGCGGCAATTTCCACACGGCGGTCGTAATTGGTGGCCTGACCTTCTTTGTCGAAGAGCATCACGATGACGGCGGCGCCCAAACGCTTGATGGTGAGGGCGTGTTCTATGAAGGCTTCTTCGCCCATCTTCAAGGAGATGGAGTTCACGATGCTCTTGCCCTGAATGCACTTGAGGCCCGCTTCGATGACTTCGAATCGGGAACTGTCCACCATGATGGGCACACGGCTTACGGCCGGGTCCGAGGCAATCAAGTTCAGGAATGTCTGCATTTCGGCGGTGGCGTCCAAAAGGCCATCGTCCATGTTCACGTCAATGACGTCGGCGCCGTCTTCCACTTGCTTGCGGGCAATGTCGAGAGCTTCGTCGTAATTCTTTTCGTTAATGAGGCGCAGGAACTTCTTGGAGCCGGCGACGTTGCAACGTTCGCCCACCTTCACAAAGTCTTCGGCGTTGCAACTGTCGGCGCCGTTACTCGGGCGCACCTGTTCCTTGAACAGCGGCTCCAAACCGGCGAGGCGGAGCAGCGGGCTAGTTGCATACTTGGGCGCGGGCTTTCTGCGTTCGTAGTCGGCGGGCAGAGCGTCCAGCATCTTGCGCATGGCGGCGATGTGTTCCGGCGTGGTACCGCAGCAGCCGCCAATCATGTTCACCAGCTTGTCATCCAGGTAAACGCCCATCAGGCGCACCATGTCTTCGGGCGTATCGTCGTAACCGCCGAACTGGTTCGGCAAACCCGCATTCGGGTGACAAGAAATGTAGCAGGGGGCGACCTTGCCCATACGGCGCAGGTACGGCACCATACCGTCGGCACCGAGACCGCAGTTGAGGCCGATTGAAAGCGGGTGCATGTGCATCACGCTCACGGCGAAGGCTTCCACCGTCTGGCCCGAAAGCGTACGGCCCGAGGCATCGCTCACCGTCATGGAGAACATGACTTCCACCGGCTTCAAGTCGGCGGCATTCTTGCCCGCGGCGGTTGCATCGGCGTCGCGCTTTTCCATCACCTTCATGAATGCGCTTGCTGCAGCCTTCGCGTTCAAGGTGTCAAAAATCGTTTCAATCAGAATGGCGTCGACGCCTTCTTCCACGAGCACCTGGATCTGTTCCAGGTAAGCGTCTTCCAGTTCGTCGAACGTAATGCTACGGCTCGCAGGGTCGTTCACGTCTTCGCTCATGGAGAGCATCTTGCTTGTGGGGCCCACGTCGCCCAAAATATAAACTTGGCGGCCGTACTTCTTTAAGCCTTCTTCGGCGGCCTGCTTCGCAATTTTCACCGCGGCGCGGTTCATTTCGGCAATGCGGTGTTCCTGGTGGTACTCGTGCTGGCTCACGCGCTGGCTCGAGAACGTATTCGTGGTCAGGCAGTCCACGCCCGCATCCACATAGCGGCGCTGGATATCCAGGATGATATCCGGCTTTTCGATGGAGAGCATGTCGTTATTGGCGCCCTTGATACCGTAAGTCTGGATAACAGAACCCATGCCGCCGTCCAGCAGCATCATCTTAGATTCAAAGGCTTCTCGTAACGTCATTTTGTTTAATCCGCGATACGTGGTTTATGCGTCTATTTAATTCTATGCATATATAGCAAAAAGGCGACCCATAGTCAAGAACGCTGCCTTGAGCCGCCATGCAGAACATGGTTCAAGACTGCTTCAGGCATAAATTTTCCGCCCCGTCGTCATCCTGACGAAGGTCTGGACTGGGTATAATTGACCCTGAGGGGGCTGGCGATAAACGTCGGTTTACTTGAAAAACGCTGTGTAAGAAGCTCCGTCTGTCGGTGCCACGAGCCTCGGATTGTCTGTCGAGCCGTCTTCCCACTGGTAGAAAATGCCGCCGCCGGTCGGTGCGGCGTACAGTTCCATCGCTACACCGGCAAAGAACTTGCCCGAGTAGGTCTGCGGAACGGTTTTACCTTCGACTTGCACTTGGCCTAAACCGTCCGCGGCAATCTTTACGGTAATCAGGGTGGTGTCTACGCCGAACTGGTCCGCGTAATCGTGGATAATCGATGTGTCGCGGGATTCGGTCCATTCCTTGAGGCAACTGCCCGTCTTGCTGAACCCGTGGCCGCAGGAGTTCCTGTAGTACATTTCGTCCTGCTTGAACTTTTTGAGGTCGCGCGCAATTTCGGCCGTATCGATGGTAGCCGTCATTGCGTTCACGACCTTTGCCGTGTTGGCCGCATTCAGGTTGTTTTGCAACATGATGGCGGAGCGGTTCAAGAAGAGCCTCTCGAAGTCCGGGTTCTTGATAAGCTGAATGAACAGGTTCGCGAAACATCCTTCGTCCGGGCAGGGCTTGTTTCCGCCGCCTTTCAAAATCCACGGGAAAATCTTCGTGCTTTGTACGAATTCCTGGTTGTTTACGCCCCACATCCAGTCAAATCCGTGGTCGAGATCGTATACCATGAATTTCCAGGGCTGATTGGGGCTCTTCCAGGCGCGCACGTTGTTGTTTGGCCAGTCGCCATTGTGGTCGTAGGCTTCTGCGGCCATGTAGTCGGCGAAGTTGCCCACGTCCATCATGGTCTTGACCATCTCGTAATTCGCGTTTCCGGCTCCGCTGAAGTCGTTGTTCGCGACAAAGGAGAGTAACGACTTGTATTCGTCAACGGAACCGTTGCTTGCCGTAACCTCGTGGCCCAGGTGCTTGACCATGGTGACGGTATTTGCGTCGATGCCGTAGTTTGTTTCTACGTAGTGCTTGTTGAAGCGTTCGCGCATGTCGTGGATGCCGTAGTACTTTCCGTTGTAGAACACCACTACCTGGCGGCTTCTCTGGTAATCGACTCCGCTTCCTTCCAAGATGGCGCCGCCAACGGCGTCTCCGATGTAGTCGCTTACGAAGCGGTTGCCGTTGTTTCTCAGGTTGAATCCGCGGAATTTGCTGTTCGTCTCCTTGCGGGTTTCGAACAGCGGGTATTCGAGTTTCCCGTCCTGGTATTGTTCGCGCATCACGATGGCGACGGATTTCTTGTTCTTGAGCCTGCTGTAGCCGCCCATGATGGAAATACCCGCTTCGATGTTCCAGCTCGATTTTTTCGATGAGCTGCCTTTTTCGAAGTATTCCACGTGTACGGGGTATTCCTTGTCTTCGTAAAGGCCTTCGGGCGCAGTTTTCGGGGTCTCGGCATCGGTCTTGATGTAGTATTCCCTGAAGAATGCGGAATCGACCGTGACGGCGACGACGGGCATGTTGACCGTTTCTTCGATAAAGTACGTGTTGGTGGAAACCTCTGTGGTGAGGGCGCCAGGAACGAACGTCGCACAGCGCAAGACGGTGTTCTTGGATATCTCCATCGGTTCCGTAAAGGCGGGGGAGTCCTCGGTCGGTTTGGATCCGTTGTCCATGCAGCGGATCGTGGCCCCTTCGGCGACCGTGGGCGGATTGAGTGTAAAAGGTTCGGCGTAGAAACCGCTCGGCGTGGTGCTGAAGTCTACGGTCGGGGCGAGTTCCGCATAGGCGTTCGCGTCATCGTTTGCCGCTTCGGGTGTCGGGTTGGCGAAATACTTGTAGCTGCCGTCCGCTGTGCGGCCGAAACTTATGCTTGCGGGGAGAGCGGGGTAGGTTATCGAATCGTGGATGGCGTTGTGGTTGTCGATGATGTAGATCGTGCCGCCGTCCTTGTTGATTTTCCAGTTCGTGTGCGTGCGGGCATGGAGCGTGTTCCCTTCGTCATCGATTCCGTCCGCCATTTCCTTGACCGTATGGATGTCCTTCCTGTCGAGGAATACGGTGCGGTAGGACTTCGGGCCGATGGTCTCGTCGTGGAAAACCCATTTTCTCGGATTTTCGAGATTCTCTACGAGCGCGAACCCTTTCAGGTTCACTTCCTTGTCGAGCATGTTGTAGATTTCCACCCACGCGGGGTCATCGCCGTCCTGGTCCAGCCAGGAGAGGTTGAGCGCTGAAACTTCGTTCAGTTGCACCTGCACTTTTTCTTCTTCGACTACGTGGACGGGTTCCGTCGGGATGGGAATAATTTCTTCTTCTTCTGTTGAGGAGGGGGTGTCGGTGCAGCCCTGAAAACAGAGCCCGAGACTCGCTGCGAAAATCGCGGGAATGCGTATATAATCAAACTTTGAATGTTCCATACTAACCATACCTGAAAATTTACTTTCAAAAACGTCTCATGTGGGGGACGGTCGAATTTTTTTTACAGAATTTACGTTCATCGCCCATATTTGCAGAATATCAATTAGATGTCGCAAAAACGGCTTTTGAGGTAGAAAAACGCGGTTTTTTTGTTATATTACTCATTATGGCTAGCAAAAAATCCCTGATAGACCGATTTTCCAATTGGTATATACCCCTAATTTGCGCCCACAAGTACAAGGCGCTCGCTTTTTACCTGATTCTCGCGGTCATTTTCGCGATTCCGATCCTCTTTAAGCCCGGCCTCAAGCTCGATGCCGACCTTTCGCACTTGCTGCCCGAAAATACCCCGAGCGTGAAGGCTCTCGAGGAGTCCTACCAGCGTTTCGGTTCCACGGACAGGTTCATGATAGCCATCCAGAGCGAGGATGCGGAACTGGTCGCCGCCCTCCAGGATTCCATCAGCGACTACATTCACAAGAACTGGAAAGGCGATTTCGTCTCGACCCAGGTGGACAACGAGAACAAGTTCTTCAAGGATAATGCGCTTCTCTACCTGCCGGTGAAGCATCTCGAAAACATCCGCGACAACCTCGAAGACCTGCAGCTCGAAATCGGGCGCAAGAACGGCCCGCTGGTAGTCGACTTGCTGGGGGACGATTCCGCGACCGCTTCCGGCGATTCCAATGCTGCCGCGCCTGCCAAGAAGGAACGCGTTTGGTTCGATGCTAACCTGCCGCAGGAATTGGGTCTCCCTGACGAGGCGGCCGGTGCGTTCGACAGCTTCTTCAAGAAGGGCAAGGAAGAAACCGCCGCTACAAAGGCGGGCGAGCCCGAAGAATGGGACAAGAAGAAGCCCGTTCCCGACCACCTGAAGACGCGCCTTATCGGCTGCCCGCGTCCGGACAGCACCGGAAAGATCCTTTTCAATGGCGTGGTGAACGCGAAACTCATCAGGCCTTCCACCGACTATGAATTCGTGACGCACATTCTGGCTCGCACGGATTCGCTTCTTGCCTATTTCAGCGCGAAGACCTACCCGGTTCCCACCCGCTTCACCGTCGAGGGAACCTACGAAGGCCTCAAGGAAGTGGACGACGTGGCGAACGATTCCATCTTCTCGTTCGGCATAAGCCTTGTCCTTATCTTCTTCCTTACGGTTATCTTCTTCAGGAGCGTAAAGGGCCCCATCCTTGTTACCTCCTCGGTGCTTTACGCCTGTATCCCGACGCTCGCGTTTACGGCCCTCTTCTACGGCAAGCTGAACCCGTTCACGGTCTTTGTCGCATCGATTATCTTGGGTATCGGTATCGACTATTCCATCCATATCTTGGGAACTTCGCAAAAGCTCCTGAACAAGTATGCGACTCTCGAAGAAGTTCTGGAACATGCGCAGAAGAAGATGCTCAAGCCCTTCATTCTGGCGAGCTTCACGACTATCGCCGCCTTCCTCACGCTGCTGGCGGCCCACTTCCGCGGATTCTACGAATTCGGCGTGGTGGCATCGATGGGTGTGCTGTTCAGTATGCTCACTTCCGTGCTTTTCCTCCCGGTGCTTGTCAAGTGCCTGGGCGGTATTCCCAAGGCTCCGGACAATACGCTGCTTCCCAAGTCCTGGGACGAGGCGAAGATTCTCCGCTTCTTCAAGTATGCGGCATTCGCCGGCTTCGCGCTGGGTGCGGTATCGCTCTGGTTTGCACAGGATGTGGATTTCGAACACAACCTGCGTAACCTCCGCCGCGTATCGACCGAAAAGAAGCAGGAGAACGGAATCAATACGGGCGTGACGCGCATAAACAACCGCGCCACATCCACCCCGGCTGCGGTCATGGGAAGCAATCCCGCGCAGCTTGACAAACTTTACGATACGCTCATGGTGCGCCTGCATGTGGAACACGATTCTACGCTCCGCAGCTTCCTCACGCTCAAGACTTTTGTCCCGCCGATGGATTCGCAGGAACGCCGCCTGGAAGTCATCGAAGAAATCCGAGACCTGGTCGAGGCACGCGTGTTTGACCGTGCCGAGGGCGAGGATTCTACGAACATAGCGACGCTCCGCAAGCTTTCTTCTGTGGACCATGCGTTTACCGCCGAAGACATTCCCGACTGGGCTTTGGACCTGCTCCGCGAAAAGGACGGCAGCTACGGCAACATCGGGTTTATTTACGGAGCCTTCCCGAGCTGGGATGCTAAGGCTTTGCGCAATTTCCAGGACCGCTACGGCCACTGGAATTTCGATGGCGAAGACCTGCGCACCTTCTCGTCGCAGTTCATCCTTTCCGACGTCATCGATTCCGTCAAGAAGGATAGCTTCAATCTTGCGTTAGTGATTATCTTGGTGATTTTCGGTACGCTCGTGATTTCGTTCCGCAAGCCCAAACTGTTTATCGCGGGCTGCATCTCGTTCGGCATGGGTTCGCTTTTGACGCTCGGTCTCCTCGGACTTTTGACGGACTTGTTCGAATTCGGGAAAATCAGCATCTATAATGTGATTGTGATTCCCATGGCGCTCGGTATCGGCATCGATGCCACCATCCACATGATAACCTCCTGGATGAGTGACAAGAACATGACTCTCCGTCAACTGATGGATACCACCGGCCGCAACGTGATGGCAAGTTCCACAACGACCATCGCCGGCTTCGTCGGCTTCCTCTTTACCACTCACCGCGGCCTCAAGGGCATCGGCGATTTGGCTTGCATAAGCATCGCGATGTTCCTCGTTACGAGTGTTATATTTACTATGTATCTTTGCGGCACCTGGCTGCGTAAGAAGTAGTCAAAGCCATAAACTTCGCATAACTTCCTTCTCGGACTCTCGCCGTACGATTTGTACGGCTTCGGTCCTGCGGCGTCGTTCTGCTCGTTTCTGACTTTGACTACGGTTTTAATGTTTTTGAATCCATTCGCTGAACGAAATTGATTCGGGGTTTGCGGCCTCGCTCTGCTCGCTTCTAG
>NZ_JAFZKX010000107.1 GCF_017551775.1 Fibrobacter sp.
GGCGCAGAAGCCGCCGAGGCCGCCGCTGCCAAGGAACGCGAAATCCATAGCGGTAACGCCATCCCGAGCGATGCTGCCGAATGCAGCGTGGCGGCCGGCACCTACGGTGCCCTGGACCTGCTCGTGGAAATCAAGGCGTTTGCCTCCAAGGGCGAAGCCCGTCGCATGGTTCAGAACGGCGGCGTGAAGATTGCGGGCGAAAAGCTTGCCGACCCGCAGGCCCAAATCGAAATCAAGGGCGGCGACCAGCTGGTGGTCCAGGTGGGCAAGCGCAAGTTCTACAAGGTGAATTTCTAGGGTAAATCATGGCTCAGGAAATACTCATTCTCGGTTTGAATCCCGCTTGGCAGCGTCTGTTCTTCTTGGACAAGTTTACGCCGGGCGAGGTGCACCGCATCTCGAAGGTCGAGGAATATGCGTCGGGGAAGGGCATCAACTGCAGCCGTGTATTGCAGAACCTGGGCGGAACGCCCCTCCTGATGCATTTTCTCGGGGGCGATCACGGCTCGCGTATCTTCGACGAGATTTCCGCTTGCGGTATACAGCAGGCTCCGATATGGATAAAGGAACCGACGCGCGTCTGCACGACAATCGCCTGCGGGGGCGAATCGACCGAACTTATCGAACCTTCGCCGGAACTTTCGGATTTCGAGAACCAGGATTTTACGCAGACGCTGGCCGAGCACTGGAATTCGGCGCAGAGCGTCGCCCTGTGCGGGTCTTTCCCGGAACATTTCGACGTGAATTGCATCAGCAATCTTGATTTTGCGGGCAAACGCGTGTATGTCGACGCTATCACGGATATCGATTCCTGGCTCGAAAAGGGCGTGGAACTCCTCAAGATAAACATGCCCGAATACAGCCAGCTGCTCGATCGCCTCGGAATTCCGCAGGTGAAGTCCAGCCCGCAGTTCTGGAAGATGACGGCGACCGCCGTGCTCGAGCGCCTTCCCATCAAGAACCTCGTGGTGACCGACGAGGATTCTCCGGTGCGCGCCTTCCGCTTTGTGGAAAAGAAGTTCCAGAGCATTACGGTGCTGCCGCCTACGGTAGAAGTGCAGAACAACGTGGGCGCCGGCGATTCCTTCTTTGCCGCCTGGCTCTATGCCGACAGCATGGGACTCGATTTCGAGGAATGCCTCGTGAAGGCGACCGCTGTTGCCGTTGCCCGCTGCGAAGTCGAAAAGCCGTGGATGCTCAGTCTCGACCGTGTCGCGGAACTTGAAGAAATTATCCGTCCGGAACTCGAAAAGCAGGAATAGCCCGGGGGCGCCATGAACGGAACGCTTGTCGCCTTCGCTTCCAGGGTGGAATTCAACGCGGTCTATCCGCAGGTTTCCGCTGTGGTGGCGTCGTCCACCCCGCAGGCGCTCAACACCCGGTACGATGTCGCGGTATGCGGCGTGGGCGCTCTGGAATTCTCCACCAATCTCGCTTTTCTCCTCTCCAAGAGGCGCTATGAGCGCATAATCCAGGTCGGAGTCTGCGGCGCCTATCCGAACCGCGGCCTGGACCTGTGCGATGTCGTGCGTGTCGATACCGATGTCGTGGGCGACATGGGGGCGCAGACCCGCGAAGGCCATTTCCTTTCATGGGGCGAGGTTTCCGGCAAGGAACTCGTGTACAGGGGCGAATCGTCGCGCTTCCTTTCGCTTGCGCTTGCTTCTGTGCGCTCCGCTGCGGGCGTGACCGTGAACTGCTGTACCGGTACCGTGTACCTTGCGAACCGCCGCAGCCGCCTTTATAACGCCGATGTCGAGACGATGGAAGGTGCGGCCTGCTTTGCCGTGTGCAGCCGTTTCGGGATTCCCGGCTACCAGTTCCGCGCCGTGAGCAATATCGCGACCGACCGCGACATTTCCACCTGGAAAATCCCCGAGGCCATGGCCGCCCTCAAGGAACAGGTCCTGGACCTTTTGTGAGTTACTAGTTCCAAGTTACTAGTTCCTGGCATCTTGTAACCTGAAAACACTATTGACTCGGAACTCAGAACTCGGAACTTTAAACTTTCTACCCCACATTTCAAATCCCTATGCGTCTTTCTCTCGGCATCTCTACCTGTCCTAACGACACCTACATCTACGAGGCGCTTGTCGCCGGTCTCGAAAATTCGCCTTTCGAATGGGACGTGCACTTTGCCGACGTGCAGACTTTGAACGAGATGGTCATCCGCGGCGAGCTCGACGTCGCCAAGGTGAGCGCGCAGGTGTTCCCGTCGGTGCGCGAGAACTACCGCTGCCTCGATTGCGGAGGCGCCATCGGGTACGGCTGTGGCCCGCTGCTCCTTTCTTCGCAATCCGCCGCCTTCGACCCTGCGCAGCAGACTGTTCTTCCCGGTGCGAACACGACGGCCGCGCTCCTGTTCCGTTTCTGGTACGGTCGTAAGTTCGGAGGTGTGCCGCAGGTGCGCTACGCCCTGTTCAACGAGGTATATTCCTCGCTGCTCGACAAGTCTTCCGCCCAGGGCGTGACCATCCACGAGCATCGTTTTACCTGGGAACGCGATGGCCTGCACCTGCTGCAGGACCTCGGCGCCTACTGGGAGCAGGAGACGGGTTCCCCGATTCCGCTTGGCATCGCTGTCGCCCGTCGCTCGCTTCCGGAAGAAGTCGTGGCGGATGTCGAAAGCGAAATCCGCAGGAGCCTCTCGGTGGCGCGTGGTCGCTCCGAACTCGTGTCCCCCTTTATTCGCGAAATGGCGCAAATTTCCGACGAGAATGTCATCGAGAAGCACATCCGGATGTTCGTGAACGATTTCTCCGAAAATGTGGGGGAGGCGGGCAAGCGCGCCCTGATGTGTCTTTGGGATGTTCCGAAGTGTTGATAACCTGTTGATAGCTGGAAAAATCGTGTAATATTCCATAAACGTAAAATTGTTTTTACAAAACAGCGAATTTTTGCGAAAAACTTTATTTATTTTCCAAAAAGCATCTTTTTAGGGAGTTTACCTATGAGCTTACTCAACGACCTCGACCAAGAAGTTGAAAACTTCAAGCGTGAGTACGAAAAGTTCGAACGCGGCAACAAGTCCGCGGGAACGCGTGCTCGCAAGGTTCTACAGGATATCAAAAAGACCTGCCAGGAGATTCGCGTGTCGATCCAGGGGGCGAAGAAGGAGGAGGAAAAGTCTAGCCTTCCCCCTGCAAATTGACGAGTTTGTGCCTGAAAACGGACGCTAAGGCATTTTTTTTGCGTTTTTTTAATTAAATACGCAAAAAAACGTTTGACTATTGCCCGTTATGAAGGTATATTCCCATGTGGGTTTTGATTTGTCGATTTGGCAAACGAAAAAAGTTTAACGAATATGTGTTCTATGATTGGAGAAACGTAGCAGTATGACCCTAAAGAAACTGGTCTTAATAACGGCCGGGGCTTTGCTTCTTTCCGGGAACGCCATGGCAAGGATTATCAACGTGCCTGGCGAATTCTCGAAGATTGGCGATGCTCTCGGTAACGCCGACGCTGGCGATACCATCAAGGTGGCGCGCGGTACCTATAACGAGAACATCACTCTGGTGATGGGCGTGATCTTGAAAGGTGAAGATCCGCTGACAACAATTATCGATGGCGGTCGCAATGGTCCTACCGTGATGGGTACTTCGGGCGCCGAAATGTCGCACTTCACAGTGAGGAACGGTCTCGAAGGTATCCTTTGCGAGAACGCAGCTCCCTACATCCACCACTGCTACGTGATGGACAACCATGCCACGGGTATCGGTGCGTTCATCTCGCTCCCGCATCTCCGCAACAACGTGGTGTACGGCAACCGCTGGTCCGGTATCTTGGCTTGGGGTGCTAAGTCCCTCGACGCCTATATCGAACACAACGTCGTGCTCCGCAACGGCTACTCTGGCCTTGCGTTGAAGGGACCGACCAACGTGGTCGCCCGTAACAACATCTTCATGGAGAACCACTACTACGGTGTGTTCGCCGACCCGGCCGCCGGCCAGACGAAGGTGGAGTACAACAACATCTACAAGAACTACTACCCGTTCAAC
>NZ_JAFZKX010000108.1 GCF_017551775.1 Fibrobacter sp.
CCGTGCACTGCGACCACTTGATTATCGCCCGCGAAGGCGCCGAAAAGGACCTCCCCCGCGCCAAGGAAGAAAGCAAGGAGGTGTACGATTTCCTCCAGTCCGTGTCCGCCAAGTACGGCATTGACTGCTGGCTCCCGGGAGCAGGCATCATTCACCAGGTGGTGCTCGAAAACTACGCCTTCCCCGGTGGCATGATGATCGGTACCGACTCCCACACGGTGAACGCCGGCGGTCTCGGCATGCTCGCGATCGGCGTGGGCGGTGCTGACGCCGTGGACGCCATGGTCGGCCTCCCTTGGGAACTCAAGTACCCGAAGATGATCGGCGTGAAGCTCACGGGCAAGCTCCGTGGCTTTGCTACCGCAAAGGACATTATTCTGAAGCTCGCCGGTATCCTTACCGTGAAGGGCGGCACCAACGCCATTATCGAATACTTCGGCGAAGGCGCTCGTAGCCTCTCCGCTACCGGCAAGGCAACGATTGCCAACATGGGTGCCGAAGTTGGCGCTACCTGCTCCACCTTCAGCTACGACGACTCCATGAGCCGCTACCTCAAGGTCACCGGCCGCGCCGACGTAGCCGCCGCTGCAGACAAGATTGCAGAACACCTCAAGGCCGACCCCGAAGTCGAAGCCAATCCGGAAAAGTTCTTTGACCGCGTCGTGGAAATCAACCTCGACGAACTCGTGCCGCATTACAACGGCCCGTTCAGCCCGGACCGTGCCTTCGCCGTGACCGACATGGCTGAATCTATCAAGGCCACCGAAACGAAGGCCGAATCCACGCCGGTCGTAAGCGCCGCCCTCATCGGTTCTTGCACGAACTCCAGCTACGAAGACCTGTTCATGGCCGCCAACATGATCAAGCAGGCCCTCGCCAAGGGTCTTACCCCGAAGTGCCCGCTCCTCATCAACCCGGGTTCCGAACAGGTGCGCTACACCGCCGAACGCGACGGCCTCATGGACTTGTTCAAGCAGTTCGGTGCAACCGTCATGACCAACGCCTGCGGTCCTTGCATTGGCCGTTGGGACCGTGCCGGTGCCGACAAGAAGGAACTCAACACCATCGTTCACAGCTTTAACCGTAACTTCGCAAAGCGTGCCGACGGCAACCCGAACACCCACGCCTTCGTGGCTTCCCCGCTCATGGCCGTAATCGCCGCCCTCTCTGGCGACATCCGCTTCAACCCCATGACCGACACCCTGGTGAACAACGAGGGCAAGGCCGTGAAGCTGGACCCGCCGGAACAGTGCGAACTTCCGCCGAAGGGCTTTGAAGTGAAGGACGCCGGCTACCAGGCCCCGGCCGAAGACGGTTCCAAGATTACCGTGACTATCAACCCGGAAAGCAAGCGCCTCCAGGCTCTCGCACCGTTCGCTGCATGGGACGGCAATGACATCGCCGGCGCCCTGCTCCTCATCAAGGCCAAGGGCAAGTGCACCACCGACCATATCTCCATGGCCGGTCCGTGGCTCAACTACCGCGGTCACTTGGAAAACATTTCTAACAACATGCTCATCGGCGCCGTGAACGCCTTCAACGGCGAAACCAACAAGGTTCTCTGCCAGTGCGGCGAATACAAGGAAGTTCCGGAACTTGCCAAGATTTACAAGGCCAAGGGCACGGGCTCCATCGTGATCGGTGACGAAAACTACGGTGAAGGCTCCAGCCGCGAACACGCTGCCATGGAACCGCGCTTCCTCGGCGTGAAGGCCGTGATCGTGAAGAGCTTCGCCCGCATTCACGAAACGAACCTCAAGAAGCAGGGCATGCTCGCCCTCACCTTCAAGAACGCTGCCGACTACGACAAGATCCAGGAACAGGACGTGTTCGACATCGTGGGCCTCACCAAGTTCGCCCCGGGTTCCGAATTCACCCTCGTCGCCCACCACAAGGATGGCTCCGTGGACAACATCGCCCTGAGCCACACCTACAACGAACAGCAGTGGGCATGGTTCAAGGCAGGCTCCGCACTGAACCTGATCCGCGCCAACAACAAGTAATTTCAAGAACGCCAGACACTGGCGGCAAACCTGTAAAAAAATCCCGGAATCGCAATGATTCCGGGATTTTTTTGTATTGTAGGTGGATTACTTATTTTGCGGATGCGGACATGTTGCTGGTCATGTACCTCAAGTCATGCAGCAGGTTCGGATCCTGCCCGCCAGACAAGGCTACCGCTTCCTGCATGATTTGCAAGCCTTTTTCCTTTTCTCCAAGGCGGAACAACGCAAGTGCTTTGCCACCCATGGAGTAGGAATCTCTGCTGTTGATTTCCAGCGCCTTCTCGTTTGCCGCAAGGCATGCTTCGTAGTTACCGCACATGAACTCGCTGTACCCCATTGCCCTGTAGGTATCTGCGTTTTCAGGCTCCAGCTCCTGCGCCCGCTTCAAAGCAAACGACGCTTCCTGGAAATCGCCCTGCGGTATCAGCGAATCGGCCAATTCACGCAACGCGGGCGCGCTCTCGCACTTGGAATACTTCGCTTCCATTTCCTTGAGCGAAAGGTTGTAGGCGCAATATTCGTTTTCCGCATAAATGCTGCCCTTCATCGTGAGGCGCGTGTTCGGGCAGCCGCCAAGGCATTTGGAACCGTAAACGCATTTTTTGCAGGCACCCGAAAGCTTTTCCTTCGCCATCTGACGCCTCCACAAGAAAGCGTGTTCATCTTCCCAGATGTCGCGCAGTTTCCTTTCGCGAATGTTGCCCTCGATGAATTCCTTCGAACGAATCGAGGTACAGCCCAAGATATCGCCATTGTGCAGAATGCCGAAACCGCGTACGCCCGCATTGCAGCCGTCCCACATGGAATATGAATTGGACTTGTAAGAAATGCGCTTGGTCTCAAGTTCCTTCATCGAATAATACCCGATGCAATCGGCCGGATAGATGCCAATCCTACCCTCTTTCGCCGTATTGTAGCAGAAGTCTATGATATCCCTCATCTGCTTAGGTTCCAAGAGCCAGTCTGGACGCTGTTTCAGGTTTCCCATCGGCAAGCCGATTTGCACCTGCCAGGTGTCGACGCCCATGCCGATCAGTTCCTCCTTCATCGCCGGAAGGATATCCAGATTCTGCTTCGTGATGGTCGTGACCGCGCCGGTCCTTATGCCCAATTTCTTCATTGCGTCAAAAGCCTGCCGTGCGTGCTCGAAAGCCCCTTTCTTCCTGATTTTGTCATGAATTTCTGGAGTGCCGTCAATGCTTATCGCAACCGTCGATATTCCGCTTTCCTTTAGCTTCTGGGCCATCTTTTGATCGAGAAGCCAGCCGTTCGTGATAATGTTCACCAAAACGCCATTGTCAGAAAGCCGCTTCACCAGTTCCGGGGTATCGTGCCTCGTAAGGGGTTCACCTCCAGACAAGGTTATCCATTTCAGCCCGATATCCGCAATCTGGTCACATAAATCGAGTGCTTCTTCGGTAGTCAACTGTCCCGGAAGCGCGCCCTCGCACGAAGAGCCGCAATGTCCGCACCGAAAGTTGCAACCCATCGTAACTTCCCAAACGGCAGTAATTGGTTGATACTTGATATTCGCCATTTAAAAATCTCCAAACTGCCGGCATTTTTTTGCCGGCAGCTATTTGTCTATGCTTTTTTGAAGGATGGATGTTTACTTAGAATCGCACTTGTACCCGTACATGATTGATGCTTCAGCAGCGGGCTTGGTGGGATAACCATACTTGAGGACGACATCTTGAACACCGCAGGGATATCCATACTTAAAATGGATATCGTCTGATGCGCAGGGATAGCCGTACTTGAAGTTTGCATCCTGCACGCCGCACGGATAACCGTATTTATGGTTCAAATTTTGCGAATCGCAGGGGAAGCCGTACTTCAAGGCCGCATCCTGTGCACCACAGGGATAGCCATATTTATGGACGATATTCTGCACGTCGCAAGGGTAACCGTACTTGTAATTCATGTTCTGAGTGTCGGGGAATCCGTATTTCACTCCCACATCGCGTTTCGTGCACAAATACCCGTATATTTGATTCGCGTCCAGCGTATCCAAGGCATAGCCGTAGGGCATAATCGGGCCGCAGGCGTCTCTGACCATGCCATCGCTGTTCTCGCTGAATTTTGCAAATTCTTCCGAATCGCTTGGGATAACCTTCACAGACACGGTATACTTCTTATCCGTGGGTGTCGGATTCGAGTAATTGACCAACATGAAACTAATTTCGGCCTTGTCTTTCGCTACGGCATACGCGCCAAACCAAAATCTTTGGATGATGGGTGCGACTCCGCCTGTAGTCGGGATATTCTCCGTACTCAACAGAGCGATTCCCTGCGGGAGTCCTGTTAGGCTCCACCCATAAAGTGTCGAGCCGATCATTGATTGCAGTTCGATAGAGAACGTTTTTCCCTGCAATACAACCATTTCTTTTGCCATAAGTTGTCTCCTTTTGATTGTAACAATCGTTTATCCTAAGAAATTATTTTATCAATAAATTTTTATTTTATCAATAAAGTTGTAGCAAGAATATAACATTAATCTCTTGAGCAAACAATACCCGTCCTTCGTAAAAATTGTAAACAATTGGTAATAATTACGTAAGAAATTTACAACGTACAAACAGGTTAAAACAAGCGTACTACAATAGTCAAAACGTCCAAGCGCAGGCAAGAGGGATTTACCCGCCTCACCAACTTTTCTAAATTTGGCGGCGAAAAAAGGACCTGATATGGACTGGAATCGCTGGAAAGACATTTACAGGAACATGAGCCCCGAGATGAAGGAGCAGGCGACGAGCATGGCGAAGGCGAAGGTCAAGGAGATGCTCGCCCACTGGTTCTCGCAGCCGATACTCGCCATTGCGGCTCTGTTCCTCGGTGCAATCGTCGGTGCACTTACCGCCTTCTTCGGGCAGGTGCTCCAGCGGGTGAACGACATCCGCGACATGCATCCGGTGTACTGGATTCCGGCCTTGGCGCTGGCGGGTGTCGTGATAGTATTCACGTACAAGAAGGTCGGCAAGGGCACGGAACGCGGCATGGGACTCGTGTTCGATGCCGCGCACGGCAAGGAACGTGAAATTCCCCTGCGCTTGATTCCGCTCATCATGGCAGCCACATGGATTACCCACCTGTTCGGCGGGAGCTCGGGGCGCGAGGGTGTCGCGATGCAAATCGGCGGCACGCTCGGGCACAACATCAGCTCGAAAATCCCGGTAGAAAACGCACCGCGCATCTTGCTCATTTCGGGCATGGCCGCGGGCTTCGCAGGCCTGTTCCAGACCCCGATGGCCGCCATCGCCATCTCGCTTGAAATCCTTATCGCGGGTCACCTGGCCCTTACGGCTCTGCTCCCCGCCACCGTAGCCGCCATCACGGCATACAAGGTTTCGGAAATGCTCGGGATTTCGCGCTTCACGCTCGACCTGAACAGTTTCTCGCCGGACTGGAATCTCGCGAGCCTTTTGTACAGCGAGTCCGGCCTAAACGTTTACTTTATCCTAAAACTCGCGGCCCTCGGGCTTATTTTCGGGATTGTCGGTGGCGGTTTCGCGAAACTCCTCTCGCTATCCAGAAAATTCTTCGCGCTCCGGTTCCCGAACCCCGTCAAGCGCGTCGCCGTCATGGGTGCCGTACTCAGCGTGTTCATGCTCCTGCTTTGGCTGGGCCGCTATTCCGGCCTCGGCACGAACCTGGTCGACATGTGCTTTGCCAACCCGGCAGCGCTTACCGCTGGCGATGCAGGCATCTATGCCTACGACTGGCTCTTTAAACTCGTGCTTACGATTGTCACGCTCTCGGTCGGCTTCCAGGGCGGTGAAGTCACCCCGCTGTTCACCATCGGGGCAACGCTCGGCGCAGTAGTTGCGACCATCGTAGGGGTCCCCCTCCCGCTTGCCGCAGCCCTCGGGTATGCCGCCGTCTTCGGCGCTGCCACGAACACGCTTTTCGCCCCCATCTTCATCGGGGCCGAAATGTTTGGGTTCGATACCCTGCCGGCTTTCTTTATCGCCTGTACAGTCGCCTACCTGTGCAACGGTGGCCAGTGCATTTACGGACAAAAGAAAATCCGCCTCCGCTAGCCCATAAACGGGCGTTAATAGCCTGTAATAACAATCCCCTGGTTGCCAAGCCATATAGAATGTCATAAATTTATGGCATGGAAAAAAATCGTGAAAACTGGGGCTCCAAAATAGGAGTCATCCTGGCTGTCGCTGGTTCGGCGGTCGGTCTCGGCAACTTTTTGCGCTTCCCTGTCCAGGCGGCAACAAATGGCGGTGGCGCGTTTATCATCCCCTACCTCATCGCGTTCGTGTTCCTCGGGATTCCCCTCGCATGGATAGAATGGACCCTCGGGCGCTACGCCGGATACCACAACTACGGAACCTCCCCGAGCACCTACCATATCATTTTCCAAAAGAAGAAGCCCTGGGCCAAGTACCTCGGCTCCCTCGGGCTTTTGCCGCCCATCTTCATCATCTTCTACTACGGATTCATCCAGTCGTGGATTCTCGCGTTCGCCTTCTACTCGGCAACAGGCACCTTGATGGAAGTCGTCGCGCAGGGCCCCGAAAAGATGACGGAGTTCTTCGGCAACTACATCATGCTCAAGACCTGCGTCGGCGGCATACCCGTAGCAATCATATTCTTCCTCGTCACGTTCGCGGCGAACATGGTCGTGCTATCGTTCGGCGTGCGCAAGGGCATTGAACGCGCGAACAAGATTTGCATGCCCATCCTCCTGATTTTGGGCCTCGTGCTGGTGGTGCGCGTACTTACGCTCCCGGGCATCGGCAAGGGCCTCGCGTTCATGTGGAACCCAGACCTCTCCGAACTCGCAAGCCCCAAGGTGTGGATGGCGGCGGCAGGCCAGGTGTTCTTCACCATGAGCCTCGGCATGGCCATCATCTTCTGCTACGCAAGCTACCTCAAGCCCAAGGAAGACCTCGTGCTTTCTTCGCTTACCGCAAGCGCCACGAACGGCTTTGCCGAAGTGATTATCGGCGGTACGGTCGTCATCCCGATGGCGGTGCTCATCGCGGGCGCGAACATCGAGGAATGCGCCAAGCTCGGTACCTTCGGGCTCGGGTTCCAGACGATGCCTTACGTGTTCGGCACGCTCCCGTTTGGCGGCATATTGCAGACGGTCTGGTTCTCCATGCTGTTCTTCGCGGGCATCACGAGTGCGATTTCCATTATCCAGCCGCTCATCAGCTTCTGCGAAGACGACCTCAAGTTTACGCGTAAAAAGTCCGTGACCACGGTCAGCACCATCACCTTTATCGGCAGCCTCACCGCCATCTTCGGCCTTGCCGCCGGTACGGTCGACGAACTCGACTTCTGGGGCGGTACGTACCTCATCGTATTCGTGGGCATGATTCAGGCCGTTCTCTTCAGCTTTGTGCTCGGGCGCCGCAAGGCGAAGGACGCTCAGGCCAACGGAGACCTCCCCGCCGAAGTGAACGTCGAACCGGGTGAAAACGAGGCTTTCGCCACGATGAACGACGGAGCCCAGCTCAAGCTTCCGCGCTTCTTGCGCCCCATCATCATGTACGTGTGCCCGATTTACCTGATCGTGCTGCTTGTCTCGTTCACGGCGACAGACGGCCTCCCGTTCATCACGCTCAGCAACGTGGATCCGGCCGCGACCGTGGACTTCCTCGGGCATACCTTCTCGAAGGTCGGCTTCACCTGGGCATTCCGCGGGTTCCTGCTTTTGCTCTTTATCCTCCTGAACGTCGCCATCGCCTACGCCTGGCGCAAGGGCGGCCCTGCCGAAAAAGGGCGCAGCAAGGATATCAAGAAAATGCCTCTCGGCAATTCCGACGAAACCGACAGCGCGGCCGACGCCGTAAAGGAGAACTAGCATGGACGCAGAATTCACTACCGGCGGGCTCGTTTTCATGATTGCGTCGTGGACGGCGATCACGGCCCTTTGCGCCTTCTGCTTCACGAAGGTGCTCAAGAAAAAGTAAGTTTAACCCAGGAGTTCCCCGCACCAGCGGGGAGAACAAGGCCCCGCGAGGGTGAAAAAAGGAAGGACAAACTATGGATATCGTCAAGAAGGTTTCTGAACTGGGGCTCGCGCTCCCGCAATGCCCTGCACCGCTTGCGGCCTATGTTCCGGCCGTTCGCTTCGGCGACACCATCGTCGTATCGGGCCAGCTCCCGAGCGTCAAGGGCGATTTTTCGGCCTACACGGGAACCGTCCCCAATGAACTTCCGGCCGAGAAGGCCACGGAAGCCGCGCGCATCTGCCTTTTGAACAACATCGCCGCCGCCATGACGCAGCTCCAGCAAGGCGAATCGCTCAAGCTCGTGCAGATGCAGGGGTTCGTGCAGTCCGCCGCTGATTTCCATGAGCAGCCGGCCGTATTGAACGGGGCGAGCGAACTCGCAGTCCAGATTCTCGGGGAAAACGGCAAGCATGCCCGCACCGCCGTGGGCGTGAGCGCACTCCCGAAGAACGCCGCTGTCGAAATCAGCTGCACGTTCCAGGCCATACCCGAAGAAGTCCAGTTCACCGGAAGAATGAACTGGATCGAAGGCTAGGCTTCGAAATTAGTCCATGTCAAGTTCGGAGAGGCGCTTGTGCAGCTTCTCGTTTTCGCGGGTGAGCGAATCCGCCTTTTCGCGCAAGACACCGATATTTTGTTCCAATGAATCTTTTTTCGCGGTCAGAACTTTGATTTCGGCCGCCTTTTCGGGGTCCGTGCAGCCAGAAAATACGCAAAACGAAATTACAAACAATAAAAAAACAATAGCTCTTGTCATATTCAAAATTTAATTATAAATATGATAGAGGAAAACTCAAAATTTGGAAATGGTGTTATGATTGACAATGTTTGGACGTGGTTCATGAACCTGGGCTACAAGGGTTCTGTATCCGAAAGGAATCCAGACTCCGGAGATTCCGGAGCGGCGGGCATGTTCACTAGCAAGGCGAACACCCCCGATGACGACATTTTCATCCACGAAGCCATCTACGAGATGGACCCGGACTACACCGTGGTTGCGGTCATCAAGCAGATCGGCGACAAGCCCGCACGCGAATGGGCCACCGAAACGCTGGCTGGCGACATTGACGAAATTTCGTTCGAAGGCAGCCCCGAGGATATCCAGGAACGCCTGGACAAAGCCATCCTCGAAGGGCTCGCCCACCGCAAGATTTTGATGGTGCGCGAATCCGGTGCCATCGTGAAGTTCGGATACAAGTTCGAAGACTTGATTTCTCGTTAGAAGAAAAAATTATCTTTGGCTATATGAATTCGAGTACGAGGCCATCTCCGGAACTTCTCTTGCCCGTAGGCACGCGAGAGATGCTCGAGGCCGCCGTCCAGAACGGCGCCGATGCCGTTTATTTCGGGGTTCCGCATTGGAACGCGCGCGGTCGAACGGAAGACTTTTCGTTCGACGATGTCTACGACATGATCCGCTACGCAAGGCTCCGCGGAGTGCGCACGTTCCTCGCGATGAACGTTCTCGTATTCGAACGCGAACTGCAGAACCTGCCGGAATTCCTGGAGCAGGTCATCTCGCTGGAACCGGATGCATTCATCATCCAGGATATCGGGCTTGCGCGCCTGATACGCGCCATCGCGCCCGAGCAGGAGATTCATGCGAGCACGCAGATGACGCTTGCTAGCGCGGAGGCCGTGAACTTGGTAAAATCTATCGGGTTCAACCGCGCGGTGCTCGCCCGCGAGCTTTCGCTCAAAGAAATTGCAAGAATCAAGGAAGCGACCCCGCTCGAGCTGGAAGTGTTCATTCACGGGGCGCTCTGCGTGAGTTATTCGGGACAGTGCCTCACCAGTGAAAACTTCGGCGGCCGGAGCGCGAACCGCGGGCAATGCGCCCAAAGTTGCAGGCTTCCCTACCGCATCTTCGTCGATGGCAAGGAATACCGCGATACAGATGCCCAGTTCCTGTTCAGCCCGCACGACTTGTGCGCGCTCCCGAAGCTAAACGAACTTGAAGAAATCGGCGTAGAATCGCTGAAGGTGGAAGGCCGTCTCAAGAGCCCGGAATACGTGGCGGCAGTCGCGAAGGCCTACCGCAAGGCGCTGAACCGCATCCCGCTCGAATCGAAGGACATGGAGCCGCTAGAAGTTCTGTTCAGCCGCGGCCTGCGTTCGGGATGGCTCGACGGAGACAACCACCAGGAACTCGTGGACGGAACGTTCAGCAACCATCACGGGCTTTTCCTCGGGACTGTCGTGAAGGTGGAACGCGGGCAGGTTATTCTCGCGCTGGACGACACGCTTGTCGAAGGTTCGAACTGCATCGCAGGCATGGGGCCGCGTCCGGGTGACGGCATCTTGTTCGAGAACGCCGCCCTCGGGGTGAGCATCGGCAGCCGCCTGTATGCCGCACAGGAAGCGCACCTTCCCCACACCAAGCGCGGCGACCCCAAGTATATGCGGCTTGAATTCGGGCGTGAATTCGACGTGCGTCAAATTGTCGTCGGCATGAAGGTCTACCGCAACGACTCGCCGGCGCTGGAAAAAGAACTGCGCAAGACATTCACCGATCGCGAGCAGGCGAAACGCATTCCCGTGAACATGGAACTATCGGGACGCATCGGTGAAACGCTCAAGCTCGCCGTCTACGATACGCCGCGCAACCGCGTCGAAGTGGAAAGCGACACGGTTCTGGAAGCCGCGAGAAACAGCGACGGGGATGCCGGCAGAAGCAATAACGCCGGCAAGTTCAACGACGCAGGAAAACATAACGATGCGGGCAACAAGCTCCGCGACCTTGCGCAGAAAGAACTTTCGGGCCTGAGCGCTACCGCATACAGCCTCAGGAACCTCGATATCAACGTCGACCGCGGAGCCTTCGTTCCGGGAAAAATCTTGCGTACGCTTCGCCAGAAGGCGATTGAACTGCTGGATTCAAAACGCTGCGAATGGAAGGAACTCGCCCCGAGCGCCATTGCGGGCCGCGCGCTTCTGAACCGCGTGAAATTTTCGAATATCAAGCCAGAAGCAAATAGCGTCGCCCCCGTCATCTCCGTGCTTATCCGCAGTCCCGAACAAATTGCCGCCCTCGAAGGCCTCGACATCGATAGTGTCGTCATGGATTTCGACTGGGGCGTCAAATACGACGAACCGCTCCAGCAGATTCGCGAACTCGGTTTCAAGGCGGGAATGGCGACGCTCCGCATCCACAAGCCTGGCGAAAACCACTACCTGAAAAAAATCCTGGAACTCGCCCCCGATTTCGCCCTTGTACGCAGCCTCGGGGCTCTTGCCATACTGCGCGAAAGCGGCATCCCGCTTACCGGCGACTACAGCCTGAACGCAGCGAACAGCCTGAGCTATGACTGGCTCCTGTCGCAGGGACTCGCGACGCTTCACCCCTCTTGGGACCTGAACAGCACGCAGCTATTCGACCTGCTGGGCGATATCGACGGCAGCCGCATGGAACTCACGCTGCACCAATACATGCCCGCGTTCCATTCCGAATATTGCGCGTTCGCCCGAGCCCTCACAAACGGCAGACGGTTCCCCGAATGCGGAAAAATCTGCACCCAGCACAAGGTCGAAATTCTGGACCACAAGGGAGAACGCCATTTTCTGCAAAGCGACGCGGAATGCCGCAACACGCTTTTCGTGGGCAAACCGCAATCCGCACTCAAGTTGTTGCCCGAACTGCGCAAATCGGGCGTTTCGCATTTCCGGCTCGAAATGCTCCAGGAACCGCCCGAAACCGTGCGCAAGAAGGCGCTTGTCTACACGCAGGCCATCCGCGGGAAGATTTCCATCGAAGAAGCCATCCGCCTTGCCGGAGTCGAAGAAAAATACGGCCTTTCCGAAGGCCAGCTTTTCAACGAAAGCGTGTGGAAGGATAGAAAAAAAGCCTAAGGAAATCTTAGGCTTCTTCTACACGATTTTTTGTTTTTTACCCGCAGCGCGTCTTGTGGTAATCGCTGCCGATGTAATCCGGATAGTCATTGTCGAAACAGGCGGCGCAGTAGTGTTCGCCTTCGCCCGTGCATTCCTTCATGCCTTCCACGCTCAGGTAGCCGAGGCTTTCGACGCCGAGCATCTTGGCGATTTCTTCGGGAGTCATCGAACTTGCGGCAAGTTCGCCCTGGCTCGGGAAATCCATCCCGAAGAAGCAGGGATGAGCGACCGGAGGCGATGCGATACGGATATGCACTTCGAGCGCACCCGCATCACGGAGCATGCGGGAAAGGATCTTGAGCGTAGTGCCGCGCACGATGGAATCTTCGACGACGCACACGCGCTTGTTCTTGAGCACGCCCACGATGGGGTTGAACTTGAGCTTCACCTTCTGCTCACGCACGTTCTGCGTGGGGTCGATGAAGGTACGGCCCACGTAATGGTTACGCAAGAGGCCGATTTCAAAACGGATGCCGCTGGCCTGCGAATAGCCGAGCGCCGCGGTGGTCGCGCTATCGGGCACGGAAATCACGATGTCCGCATCGACGGGGCATTCCTTTGCGAGTTGCTTGCCCATCTTGCGGCGGACCTTGTCGCAGCTCTGTTCAAAAATGACAGAATCCGGGCGGCTGAAGTAGATGTATTCGAAAATGCAATGAGCCTGACGTTCCTTGTGCGTAAAGCGTTCCGAATGCAGGCCGTTGTTCGTGATGGTCAGGAGTTCTCCCGGCTGGATATCGCGCACGTAGTTTGCGCCGAGCAGGTCAAAAGCGCAGGTTTCGCTCGCGACGCACCAGGCCTTCCCCATACGGGCGATGGAAAGCGGGCGGAATCCGAACCCGTCGCGGGCGACGTACATCGTGTCCTTGCTGATGAAGACCAGGCAGAAACTCCCGGTAAATTTCGTAATCGCCTTCTTGATGGCTTCGCCCAGAGTATCCGCATGAGTGCGCGCGATTTCGTGGAGCAAGATTTCGGAATCGGACGTGGTCTGGAAAATATGACCGTCAGCTTCCATCTCGGCGCGGAGTTCGTTCGCGTTGGTGATGTTGCCGTTGTGGGCCACAGCAAGCTGCCCCCACTTGCAACTCACGAGAATCGGCTGCGCGTTCGCAAGAGTGCTTGCACCCGTGGTGCTGTAACGCACGTGCCCGATGCCTGCAAAACCTTGCAGCTCGTCGACGTTGTGTTCTCTTAAAAGCGTGGAAACCAGACCCATGGATTTACGGACGCGGACTTTTTCGCCATCCGTTACCGCAAAGCCAGCGCTTTCCTGACCGCGGTGCTGAAGTGCGTAGAGACCCATGGTGACATTACGAACAACGTTATCGCCGTTATAGATTCCGATAACGCCGCATTCTTCATGCAATTCTTCGAGCATATCGCCTCTTTGAATTTTAAGCCTCCCCTACCTCGAAGGTCATAGCCCATCCGTACGGATGCAAGCAGGGAAGCGGACGCGAAAAATATAGCAACGAATTTTGCGTTCAACAATCCATAAAAAACAAAAATTTTGGGCGCAGAAAACAGGATTGCAAACAAATTAATCATGTTTTACATTTTTCGAATTATTTCCATTTTCCGAAAAGTAAAAAGTGTAAATTGAACATTTTTTGTCAGAGAAAAAAGGCCTGGACATAGCGAAAATTTTCACATTCGACCTTAAAAAGGCCTATTTTCGCTCATTTTGGGCATATTCTGAATTTTTGGCACGGCTTTTGCATAAGGGCGAACGAATCCATAATCCATTGGACTTCTAAAAAGGAATCAAAAATGAAGCTTGTCACGGCATACATACAACCAGAACGATTAAACCTCGTAAAGCAAGCCCTTTACGAAAAGAACATTTTCAAGATGTCTGTCACGAACGTGCTCGGCTGCGGCCAGCAGAAGGGTTACAATCAACGTTTCCGTGGTGTCGTTACCGAAGTCAACCTGCTTAAGAAAATTTGCTTGAAGATTGCGGTAAACGATGACTTTGTGCAGCCTTGTATCGATGCGATTATCGCGGGGGCCCGTACCGGCGAAATCGGCGACGGAAAGATTTTCGTCACGAGCCTGGAACAGTGCATCCGCATCCGTACTGGTGAAACTGGGTCGGATGCAATTGGTTAAACACAAGGGATAATAACACAAAGGATTTAAACAATGAACGAAGTAGCAAATGTCGCAACCGTCAGCGATGCAATCTTTATGACGGAAAACATCTGGATCATGATCAGCGCCATGCTGGTGTTCGTCATGGGTCTCGGTTTCGCCTGCGTCGAAGCGGGTCTTGTCCGCGCCAAATGCGCTGCAAACGTCGCCTTCAAGAACATCGCGGTCCCCGCCATCGGTATCACGATGTACGCCCTGCTCGGCTTTGGCCTCATGTATCCGGGCACATTCAACGGAATCCTCGGTTTCGCCGGCTTCGGCATTGGCGACTGGGCAGATCCCTCTAAGTTCACCGCTGCCTACAACGGTCACTTCACACTGTTTGCCGACTGGCTGTTCCAGGCAATGTTCGCCGCCACTGCCGCGACGATTGTGTCCGGTGCCGTGGCTGAACGCGTGAAGCTCAACTCCTTCCTCGTATTCACGGTTGTCTACGTGGCCCTTGTCTACCCGATCGTGGGTAGCTGGACATGGGGCGGCGGCTGGCTCTCCACCATCGGCAAGGCTGGCTTCCATGATCTCGCCGGTTCTACCCTCGTTCACTCCGTGGGTGGCTGGGCAGCTCTCGCCGGCGTGATGATCCTCGGACCGCGTATCGGCAAGTATGTGAACGGCAAGGTTCACGCCATTCCGGCTCACAACATTCCGCTCGCCACTGTCGGTGTGTTCATGCTGTGGTTCGGCTGGTGGGGATTCAACGCCGGTTCTGCCCTGAGCGGTGATCCGAAGGCTACTAGCTGGATTCTCGTGACCACGAACCTCGCCGCTGTTGCCGGTATCATTACCGCAACTCTCACGAGCTGGATTGTTTCGAAGAAGCCGGACGCCACCATGGCCCTCAACGGATGCCTTGCCGGCCTCGTAGCAATCACTGCCGGTGCCGACGTGGTGACCCCGCTTTCCTCCTGGATTATCGGTGCCATCGCTGGCGTGCTCGTTGTCGGTGCGGTGTTCATGTTCGACCGCCTGCACTTGGACGACCCGGTCGGTGCTCTCTCGGTTCACCTGGTGAACGGCGTGTGGGGTACGATCGCCGTGGGTATCTTCGACATGACCGGCAATTACAGCGTGCTCACTCAGCTCATCGGTGTCGCCGCCTACGCCCTCCCCTGCTTCGGTGCCGCTAGCCTGATATTCTTCGTCATCAAGAAGACCATGGGCCTGCGCGTCACGGAACGTCAAGAACTCCGCGGCCTCGACCAAAGCGAACACGGACAAGAATCCTACAGCGGATTCCAAATCTTCAGCAACATGTAATGGCTGGAACATAATACACATCCTCCTCTCACGCTCCCTAAAAAACCCCGAGGCAACAGGCCTCGGGGTTTTATCATTGATCTCATGGAGTTTTTTTTAAAGCCAATCGGATGCGGAAGCGTCGCTGGGCATGCGCCAGTCGGCGCGGGGCGAAAGCGAGATGGTTCCGACCTTCGGTCCATCGGGAATGCAACTGCGCTTGAACTGCTGCGTAAAGAATCGCCTTATGAAGACGGCGAGCGCCTTGTCGATTTCTTCGTCGGTATGTTTGCCTGCGAAAGCGTATTTCGCGAGGAAGCGGAGCTTTTCGGGAGTGGCGCCGTATTTCGCAAAATGGTACAGGAAGAAGTCGTGAATTTCGTAGGAACCGAGAATGCTTTCGGTTTTTTGCGCAATCTGGCCGCTTGAATCGGCGGGCAATAATTCCGGAGAGACGGGTGTATCGAGGATGTCGCGAAGGACTGCGGCGAGTTGCTCGCTGGAAGCGAGATGCGCGGCATCTCCGTTCGGTGTGGAAACTTCGCCGGTTTCAAGATGCGCCGCGGACCTGTCGGCGTACCAACTCACGATGTGGCGCACGAGCGTCTTGGGAATATCGCAGTTGACCGCATACATGGACATGTGATCGGCGTTGTAGGTGCTCCAGCCCAGCGCGATTTCGGAGAGGTCGCCCGTACCGATGACGATTCCGCCCTCGCTGTTCGCGATATCCATCAGGATTTGCGTGCGTTCGCGGGCCTGCACGTTCTCGTAAGTCACGTCGAGCTTTTGCGGGTCATGCCCGATATCGGCAAAATGCTGGAGGCACGCCTTCTGGATATCGACCGTGCGAAGCTCCACGCCCAAAAGATTCGCGAGTTCTACCGCGTTGTTCTTGGTGCGCTTGGTGGTACCGAACCCAGGCATCGTGAGCGCAAGTATTTCTGATGCGGGACGGTTCAACAGTTTGAATGTTTCCGCGACTACAAGAAGTGCGAGCGTTGAATCGAGGCCGCCAGAAAGGCCGATGACCGCACGTTTGCTGCGTGTCGCCTCGAGTCGCTTTGCCAACCCCGCACATTGTATATTGAAAATTTCAGTGCAAGATACATCGCGGCTTGCGAGATTGCCGGGCACAAAGGGCGTCGGAGAGACAAAACGGTATTCGAGCTTGTCACACGCGCGCAGTCCTTCAAGTGTCGCCGCCCGCGAGATGATGGCACGGCCGTCGAAATCCTGGAACGATCCTTCGCTTAGGCGCTGCATATTCAGGCGTTGTACATCCACGTCGGCATAGACGATTTCGGTCTCACGCGAGAAGGGTTTGCTTTCGGCGAGCATGCTGCCGTTTTCCGCAATCATCAAGTGCCCGCTGAACACCATGTCCGTCGTAGATTCGTGCACTCCGGCAGAAGCATACACGTATGCGGCCATGCAACGCGCCGACTGGTTCAACACGAGATTCCTGCGGTAATCGCGCTTGCCTACCAGCGCATCGCTTGCGGAGAGATTCACGATGACGTTCGCTCCCGCGAGAGCGAGTTCTCCGCTCGGAGGTGCCGGAGTCCACAAGTCTTCACAAAGTTCCACGCCTATGCGGACTTCGGAACCATCGCAATTTGCAGCCTTCGCGCCGTCGTCGCTTGCGCAGCCATCAACCGCGCTAAAAGTTCCGCAGCCCTTCACCGTAATGAAATTAGTGACAGGCGCTTCGCCCACGCCTTCTATCGTGCACGTTACGGCACCCGCGACATTTGTATAGCCCGCGGCATTACCAGCCGTAACCCCGCACGCCCCGCGCAACAAATCGCGTCCGCTCGAAAAATGCCTTTTCTCGTAGAACTCGCGCTGGTTCGGCAAATGAATCTTGGGCGTTACCGCAATCACCTTGCCGCGCTGCACAAAGGCCGCGCAGTTGTACAGCCTGCCAAAAATGCGCAATGGCAAGCCCACAGCAATTACCGCATCGCTATCGTCGAAAGCTTCCGCAATCCGCTTTAGCGCACGGGTACTGTTCCGCAACAGAAGTTCTTGGTGGAACAAGTCACCGCAGGTATAGCCCGTAATACACAACTCAGGGAAAACGACAAAAGCCGCCCCGTTAGAGACGGCAATTTTCGCGCTTTTGATAATCTCATCCGTATTGAAGGCGGTATCGGCCACCTTCAACAGCGGAGAAATGCTTGCAAATCGATAGAATCCAAACATAATTCCGCGCTGTTTAAGTCACAAAATTATTTATGCCACAAAATAATTCAAGCTACTTGAGGGCGGCAACTTTCGCCTTCGCGTCGGCCATGGCGCGCACCACGAGGGAGGCTCCGTTCGCACAGTCACCCACCGCATGAATATGACGGGCCGGGTCTGCAATAATCGCCGTACGCGGAGTGAGTTGCAGGCCCAAATCGTTCACGATGCCTTCGGCAGGCACGCCGGTAAAGCCCATGGCGAGTACCACCAAATCGGTATCGATGACCTCGGTAGAATTCGGGACTTCGTTCGGCTTGAGCGGGCGACCTTGCGGGGACATTTCCCATTCCACGCGAACCGCTTCCACTCCGGCCACGCGACCGTCCTTCACGATGAACTGCTTGGAAGAAACATTCCAACGGCGCTCGCCACCTTCGTGCTGGGCGTAGCTGGTACGCAGCATGTACGGCCAATCGGGCCACGGCGTAGACGGAGAACGTTCCTCGGGCGGCTTCGGCATGAATTCCACCTGAAGCACGCTTTCGCATCCTTCACGGATGGCCTTGCCCACGCAGTCGTTACCCGTATCGCCACCGCCGATGACCAGGACCTTGCGGCCTTTCGCGCTGAACTTTTCGGGATTCGCTTCGCCCGGCATTTCGGCACCGTGCAAGAAGTCAAGAGCGAGGAAAATGCCTTCGGCTTCGCGGCCCGGGATTTTCAGGTCGCGCGCATTCGGGGTTCCAATCGCGAGGAAGACTTCGTCAAAATTCTTGTGGATGTATTCCGCCGCGATGTCCTTCCCTATTTCGGTATTGTAGACGAACTTGATTCCGGCGGCCTCGAGCAGAGCAATGCGACGGTCGATAATAGACTTGTCAAGTTTCCAGTTCGGGATACCGTAACGCAGCAGGCCACCCGCCTTTTCACGTTTTTCGTAAACCGTAACCGCATAACCCTTGCGGCGGAGCGCCTCGGCGGCAAACAGGCCCGAAGGACCCGAGCCGATAACCGCGGCGGACTTTCCGTTGGGTTCTGCAGCCGGGAGCACCACGCGGCCTTCTTCGAAAGCGGTCTCGATGATGAACTTTTCGATTTGGCGAACCATCACCGGGTCGTTATGCACGTTGCCGGTACAAGCGGACTCGCAAAGCGCGGGGCACACGCGGCCCGTAAACTCCGGGAAGAAAGCCGTCTTGCTGATGATATCATAGGCGCGTTCCGCATTCCCCGCGGCAATCGCCGCATTGAATTCGGGGACGAGGTTTCCCAGCGGGCAACCTGCGCCATGGCAGAACGGGATACCGCATGTGTGGCAGCGGCCCGCCTGGTTTATGACATCAATTGAAGTGAGCCTGCGTTCGACTTCCTTGTTGTCCTTGATGCGCTCTTCGACAGGGCGGTAGATATCTTGAATTCGGGTTACTTGTTCCATAGTCGCCTCATCCCTTCTTTGCCAAAGCGTTGCGGTAGTCGATCGGGAATATCTTCACGAATTTCGGGCGTTCGCTGTTCCAGTTTTCGAGAATGCGCTTGCCCTTCTCGCTGCCCGTCGCCTGGACGTGCTGATTAATGATATCGAGCAGTTCGCTTTCGCTGTCGGTTCCCGGAAGTACACTTTCGAGGTCAGCGGAATCCACGTTGCAGCTCAAGTCGAAATGGCCCGTTTCGTCGTACACGTAGGCAAATCCGCCCGTCATACCCGCGGCGAAGTTCACGCCTACACGACCGAGCACCACCACGCGGCCGCCCGTCATGTATTCACAGCCGTGGTCGCCCACGCCTTCCGATACCAGGAGCATGCCCGAGTTACGGATACCGAAGCGTTCACCCGCAAGACCATTGATGAAGATCTTGCCCGAGGTTCCGCCGTAACCGATGACGTTACCGGCAATCACGTTGTCTTCGGCCTTGAAGCTTGCGTTGTGCGGCGGGCGCACGACAATCTTACCACCCGAGAGGCCCTTGCCCATAAAGTCGTTCGCTTCGCCTTCGAGGTCGAGCGTGACACCCGGAGCGAGGAATGCGCCGAAGCTCTGGCCCGCGACACCGTGCAGGTGAACCTTGATGGTATCTTCGGGGAGGCCCTTCACGCCGAAGTGTTCGTCCACCTCGCCGGAAAGTTCCGTACCCACCGTACGGTCGGTGTTGTGCACCACCGTGCAAAGTTCCACGGGAGCACCGCTCTTGAGCGTGTCTGCCACAAACGGCAGGAGTTCGCGGCGGTCGAAGTTCACAAGTTCTTCCTTCACGAAGCTCTTGTCGAAGGACTTGATGCCGCCATTGACGGTTTCGAAAATCTTCGAGAAATCGAGGTTGTGGGCCTTGTAGAAGGCAATCGCCTCATCGCGTTCCAGAAGGTCGCTACGGCCGCAGGCTTCGGCAAGGCTCTTGAGGCCAAGGCTTGCGAGGATTTCACGGACTTCGTCGGCGATGAAGAAGAGGAAGTTTTCCACGTATTCGGGCTTGCCGGCAAAGCGCTTGCGGAATTCAGGATCCTGCGTGGCGATACCCATGGGGCACTGGTTCGTATGGCACTTGCGGTCCATAACGCAACCGAGGCTCACGAGCAGGTTGGTTGCAAATCCGAATTCTTCGGCACCGAGGAGGGCTGCCACCACAATATCGCGACCCGTCTTGAGCTGGCCATCGACCTGGAGCTTGATGCGACCGCGCAGGTCGTTGAGCACGAGCGTCTGTTCCGCTTCGGCAATACCGAGTTCCCACGGAAGGCCGGCATGCTTGATGGAAGTGAGCGGAGATGCGCCCGTACCGCCATCATGACCGGAAATCAGCACCACGTCGGCATGAGCCTTCGCGACACCCGCGGCAATCGTACCCACGCCCACTTCGGAGACGAGCTTCACGGAAACACGGGCCTTCGGGTTGGCGTTGCGCAGGTCGTAAATGAGCTGTGCCAGGTCTTCGATGGAGTAAATATCGTGATGTGGCGGCGGAGAAATCAAGGAGACGTTCGGAATCGAGTGACGGATGCGGGCCACGAATTCGTTCACCTTGTGAGCCGGCAGCTGGCCGCCTTCACCGGGCTTCGCGCCCTGCGCCATCTTGATCTGCAAATCCTTCGCATGACGGAGGTAGTCAATCGTCACGCCAAAGCGTCCCGATGCCACCTGGCGAATCGCAGAACTGCGGATATCGCCGTTCGCGGCCGGAGTATCGCGGTCGGGGTCTTCACCACCTTCACCGCAGTTGCTCATGGCACCGATGCGGTTCATGGCAATAGCAATCGTTTCGTGCGCTTCGGGGCTCAAGGAGCCAAGGCTCATGGCACCCGCGACAAAGTGCTTCAAGATAGATTCACGGCTTTCGACCTCATTGATGTCGATCGGAGTCGTCTGCTTAAACTTGAAGAGCCCGCGGAGCGTCGCCTGACGTTCAGACTGGTCGTTGATGAGCTTGCTGTAAACCTTGAACTTTTCGTAATCGCCACCCTGCACCGCCTGGCGGAACGCGGCGAGCGACTGCGGAGTCCATAGGTGCTTTTCGCCTTCCTTGCGGAATGCGTACTGGCCGCCCGACTGCAAGACCTTGCTTGCATCGGCAAACGCAACCTTCTGGCGCTCACCCACTTCGCGGGCGATTTCTTCGAGGCCGATACCTTCGATACGGCTTGCCGTACCCGGGAGGAACTTCTCGATGAGTTCGTGATTCAGGCCCACCGCTTCGAAAATCTGAGCGCTGCGGTAGCTGCGGAGCGTCGAGATACCCATCTTCGACATGATCTTGAGCAAGCCCTTGTCCACTGCCTTTACATAATTTGCAGCAGCCGTCACCGGGTCCACATCCAGGTCGCCGTTGTGGCACATGTTGGTGATGCTTTCGAAAGCGAGGTACGGGTTGATGACTGTCGCGCCGTAACCGAGGAGCAGAGCAAAGTGCATCACTTCGCGCACTTCACCGCTCTGCACAATCAGGCCGATTTCGGGGCGCACGCCCGCTTCCACCAAGGCGCGGTTCACAGCGGCAGTCGCCAAGAGAGACGGCATCGGCACGTAACCCCAGTCGATGTTCTTGTCCGAAAGTACGATGATATCGAATTTGTCGTTCACCGCACGCACGGCATCGCCAGCGAGGTTCTGCAAGGCGGCTTCCAGCACTTCGCCATTTCCGCCGAGCGGGAACTGCATCTTGAGCACTTTCGCCTTGAACGCCTTGTCACCGATATTTTCAAAACGGCGGATTTCGTCTTCGGTCACAATCGGGCGCGGAATCTTGATGAGGTGCGCCTGTTCCGGAGTTTCTTCCAAAATGTTGCCGTGGTTGCCGATGTAAGTGGTAAGGCTCATCACGAGCTCTTCACGGATCGGGTCGATAGGCGGGTTCGTCACCTGGGCGAACAGCTGCTTGAAGTAGTTGAACAGCGGCTGCGGCTTGTCCGAAAGCACGGCAAGCGCGGCATCGTTACCCATGGAGCCGATAGGTTCCGCACCGTTCTTGGCCATCGGCTGCAGAATGATGCTCAGGTCTTCTGCCGAGTACCCGAAGCGCTTCTGCTGCACCAAAATATCTTCCGGAACGTCGGACGGGTTGATTTCGCTGAAGAGGCCGCGGACGCTCATCTTGTTTTCGGCGACCCAACGGCGGTAAGGCTTGGCTCTCGCCACCTGAGCCTTCATTTCGGCGTTCTTCAAAATCCTGTGGTTTTCGAGGTCGAGGTAGATGATTTCACCCGGTTTCAGGCGGCCCTTCTCCTCGACTTCATCGTCGTGCAAGTCGAGCACGCCCGTTTCGGAAGCCATCACGAAGAGGCCATCTTTACACAAAGTGTAACGTGCCGGACGGAGACCGTTGCGATCGAGAATCGCACCCGCATTCACGCCGTCAGAGAAAGCGACTGCGGCCGGGCCGTCCCACGGTTCCATGAGCATGGATTCGTATTCGAAGAAGCCACGCACGTCGCGGCCCAGGTAATGCTTCTTGCCCCAAGCCTGAGGCATGAGCATCATCATCGCATGCGGGAGGCTACGGCCCGCTGCGACGAGGAGCTCAAACATGTTGTCAAGGCTAGCAGAGTCGCTCTGACCCGCCGGAACAAGCGGCAGAAGTTTCTGCAGGTCGTCACCGATAATTTCGCTCTTCAGGTGCGGCTCACGGGCACGCAGGCTGTTCAGGTTACCGCGCAGGGTGTTGATTTCACCGTTGTGCGCGAGGTAGCGGAACGGATGCGCGAGCGGCCATGTCGGGAAGGTGTTCGTGGAGTAACGCTGGTGAACAAGGGCTATCGGGGACTCGAAATCGAGATCGTTCAAGTCCTTGTAGAATCCTTCAATCTGGCTTGCCAGAAGCAGGCCCTTGTACACGATGCTGCGGCGGCTGCAGCTGCAGACGTACAGGCCCTTGCAGGCCTTTTCCATCAGGCGGCGTACCACGTAAAGCTTGATATCGAACGCCTGATCGGATTCAAAGGAAGAACCGTCGAAGAACACCTGGCGGATATGCGGAAGGGTCTCGCGGGCGGTGCGGCCGATTTTCTCGGGATTCACCGGCACTTCGCGGTAAATTAGGACCTTCACGCCCTCGGCCTCGGCGATTTCCTTAATCTTGGCGTCAAAGGCCACGGCATCGAGCGAATTGTCCACAAAGTACATCGCCACGCCGTAACGTTCAGGAAGCGTCGGATAAAGCTTACGGAAGAACTTGTGCGGCATAGAAAGCAAAAGACCCGCACCGTCACCGGTTTCCGGGTCTCCGCCTGCCGCACCGCGGTGCATGAGCCTCTTCAAAACAGTAATGCCCTGCAGCACAATCTGGTGCGAGGCGACATTATTAATATTGGCGACCAGGCCGACACCACAGGCGTCGTGTTCATTCATCGGGTCGTAGAGAGCTTGAGCGTTCATAAATTTCCTTTCTGCATTTAGCGCAACCGCGCCTTATTATTTTGCGAAAAGGATTTGCAAAATTCGTGCCAATTTTCACGAACCCTCGCAAATTATTGAAAAAGCGGAAAGAAAATGTAAAAGTTGGCATTTTCGGTTGCATTTTCCTTAAAACACCATTTCAAAATTTGTAAAACACACACCCACTATTACAGTTTATGTAATAAACAAAACCGCACGCAATCAAGCGTACGGTCTTTTTCATTTTTTGTCAAATCGGGCTTAATCGAACACTTTTTTCTTGCGCTGGTCGCGGCCGAGCAGCACGAGGCTCACGACAACGCCGGCAAGGAGCACGACCGAGGTCACGATCAACGCGGTGGAATGTCCGCAGGTCATTTGGAAGAACAGCACCGAGAGGCTCCAGCCGATTATGGTCTGGAACACCATCATGAGCGTTCCGTAAAAGCGGCCCAGTTCGCGGAAGGCGGTTCCCATGGCCGCAAGGCACGGCACATAGAGCAAGATGAACAGCAGGTAAGCGAGCACTTGGTAGCGACCGAGCCTAAAGTGCGCCTGCATCGTCTTGTACGCGCCTTCGTTTTCGTTTTTCCCGCTTTCTTCGAGTGCCTCATCGACCCCAAGCGGGTTCAGGAGCTTTCCGAACACACCCGCAAGGTTCACCGGCACGCTCACGAGGGCATCCTTGACGGTCGTTTTCAGGCTGAAGGATTCTTCGGCAGCTTCCTCGCCCGCTGTCGCGGCGACATCATCGGAATCTCCTGAACCTTCAATCGCATACAGGGAATTGAGCGTCCCGACAATCGCTTCCTTCGCAAAGAGCCCGGTAAAGAGCGCGACAGAAGCGGCCCAGTTGTCCTTTTCGACACCGAAAGGTTCGAACACCGGCGTAATCGTCTTGCCAATGACGCTCAGCACGGATTTTTCATTGTTGTCGTTACCGAAACTTCCGTCCGTACCGATGGAACCCATAAAGCCGAGCACGGTCACCATGATAAGCACGATCTTGCCGGCACGGAAAATGAATTCCTTGAGGCGGAGCCATGCGTGGCGGAAAAGGTTGCGCACCTTCGGCAAGTGGTAAGGCGGCAGTTCCATGATGAACGTCGATTCCTTGCCCTTGAAAACCGTATGGCGCAGCAGCAGCCCGTAAATCAACGCGATTACGATACCTGTCAGGTAAATTCCGAACACGAGCGTTCCCGCGGTCTTCCCGAAGAATGCCGCACCGAACAGCGCGTACACCGGAAGGCGCGCGCCGCAACTCATGAACGGGACCAAGAATAAAGTCAGGAACCTTTCGCGCTTGTTTTCGAGCGTACGCGTACCCATGAGCGCAGGCACCGAACAGCCGAACCCCACAATCATCGGCACAAACGCCTTTCCGGGAAGCCCGAGGAACCGCATAAAACGATCCGCAACGAAGGCGGCGCGCGACATGTAGCCCGAATCCTCTAGGAATGACAGGCACAGGAACATGAAGAAGATGACCGGAATGAACGTCGAGACGGTCTGGATACCGGCACCGATGCCGTTTGCCAGAAGCGCCACGGCAACACCCGGCGCTCCGATTTTCGTCAGGAGCACCGTCATCCCGTCCACAAAGATTCCGCCGAACAGAATATCAAAGAAATCTATGAACGCGCTTCCCACCGTCACCGCGAACCAGAACACCAGATACATGGCCAAAAGGAACAGCGGGATTCCGAGAATGCGGTTCAGGACAAGCTTGTCCAACTTGTCCGTGCGCGTGCGCTTGTTGGTGTTGTCGCGGATGACCGCCCTCGCGATATCACGAGCATACGAGTAACGAGAATCCGCAAGCGCAAATTCCACCTCTTCGCCCAGGTCTTCCTCGATCTTGTCATGCGGGATTTCGACACCGAGCTCGTCGGCAAGTTCCAGCACGCGACCGCTGTGTTCCAGGTACTGGACCGCCGTCCAGCGCGGAGTCGCGCCAAGCTTATCCGCAACGGGCTTGAGCGGCACCGAGATTTCCTCAATCAGCTTTTCAAGGACTTCGGAATGCCGGACCGCCTTGGGCACAGGAAGCTCACGGCTATTGTGCAACAGCTTGTGCAGGTCGTTCACGAATCCTTCGCAGCTCTTGGGAGATACCGCCGTAAGGCCGATCGCCGTCACTCCGAGAATCCTCTCGAGCTTGTGCAGGTCCACATGGACGCCGCGGCTTGCAGCGATGTCCATCATGTTCACCGCCAGCACCATCGGCACGCCCTTTTCCATCAGCTGACTTGTAAGGAACAGGTTGCGTTCCAGGTTCGTCGCGTCCAGAATGTTCACCACCAGGTCGGCTTCGCCCTTGAGCAGATAATCGAGAGCGGCGCGCTCGTCTTCGGAGTTCGCAAAGAGCGCATAGATACCCGGCAGGTCCACCACGCGAATCGTGTGGTTGTCGAGCTTGAAGCTGCCTTCCTTCTTTTCTACCGTCACGCCCGGCCAGTTACCCACAATCTGGTTCGAGCCGGTTAGCGAATTGAACAATGCGGTTTTCCCACAGTTCGGGTTACCCGCAATCGCAATCGTAAATACATCTTTTTCGATAGGCATTAGATTCTTCTCAATTTCAGCACGTCAGCTTCTTTTTTACGGAGCGAAAGCCTGTACGAAAGCACGCTCACTTCCACCGGATCACCAAGCGGGGCTACCTGCATAACCTGCAGAACCACACCGCGCACAAGCCCCATCGACAGAAGTTTGGACTTGTACTGTGAATCACCCGTATTGTATCCGATAATTTCGGCCCTATCGCCTTTCTTGAGTTCTGAAAACTTTGGTTCCATACACCTTACTTTTTCTTGGCAGACTTCGTGTTTTTGGCGGACGGTTTCACATCTGCGGGCTTCATGAATTCCTCGATTTTCACAAGCGTTTCAGCCGAAAGAATATGTTCCATGCAGCAGGCGTCCTTGTCGGCAATCGCTTCCGACACGCCGAGCTTAATCAAGAATCCCTTCAACAGAATGTGGCGATTCAAAATCTGAGCGGCGACACACTCACCTTCAACGGTCAGTTCAATGCCGCTGTAAGGCTCCTGCGTAACAAGACCCAGCTTCTTGAGTTCAATGACCGCCTTGGCAACCGAGGGCATCTTGACCGAGAGGGCCGCGGCGATATCCCTGACGCGGGCAATCCCGTTCGCAAGGCGCAGCATGTGCACCATTTCCAAATAGTCTTCGAGACTCTGGCTCAGCTTGACTTGTTCCATAGGACCGCTCCATTTGGTCAAAAACATTACGTCTTATATTAGACAGCGCTAATATAGTTTCTTCTTTCTAACCAATCAAGGCGGATTTCAAAAACTGCACCCGCAAACGAGGCAAATCCAGCATTCTTCCCCAAAAAGGGACTGTAGCAAGAGCCACAGTCCCTTGGAGTGCATGATGCGAGGTGTAATTAGAAGCTGTATACCGTTTCGAGACCGAGGTTAAGTCCCGTATCGCCGGCATCGTCCCCGACAGGAATTTCGACCTTCGCGAAACCCGTAACTTCGAGCCCTTCCACCGGAGTGAAGTAGGCGCGGAGACCAACATCGAACGTCGAGACATCCTCGTTCACGTCGACAGTATTCGTGTGGTATTCCAGCGGAAGTCCGAGAGTAAGGAATTCCAGGACGCTCACGCTCGGTTCCGCATAGGCAAAGAAGTATTCAGGAATTTCTTCGCCATGCACGGTCGGAGATTCTTCATCGAAGTAGGCATAGAAAGCCGTTCCCTTCACGTTGACGATTCCCAGTTCCAGCGAGGGTTCCGCAAGGAATGCGTGAGTCACGTTCGGGGCATCTTCACCGAGATTATCCGCATGCAGGCCATAGACGGCATGCAAACCGAATGCGCCGAACTTCAAATTCGCATCGAGACCGGCGTGCAGCTCGTTGTGTTCCGCCTCCTGATAGGACTTGTAATCCACATAGGGGCGCAACACGCTTTCGCCGAGGCCGAGTTCATAAGCGAGGTGGGCGTCGTAAGCAACGCCTACACACGATTCTTCGCCATCTTCCTCAACGCAGACCTGATTGTCATTGCCCCCGCGACCGAAGCCGAGGCCAAAGACGATGCCACGATAGTCAACTTCTATTCCTCGAATATCGTGTTCGGCCATACCGGCGGCATTGTCTGCCGGATCGTCATAATCGTAGAAGTTGAGGAACGCGCCTTCGGAGAATGTCAAGTCACCAAACTTTACCACGGCATTTTCGTTATGGGTATACTGCACGAAGGCTCCATTATAAATCGCCGTAGGGTCGGTCGTCTCTCCATCGGCTTCAAGCTGAACCGACGCGGACCATTTTTCGTTAAATTTCACATCGACATTCAGGTCAAAAGTGGATGCGTATTCGTGGCTCTGCTTGTCGTCGTTCAGAACATCTCCGGTATACACATCAAATTCCACTTCACCGGAGAATTTGACTTCGGGGCCTTTGGATTCTACGGCCGCTCCGGCTTCCTGGGCGAACGCAGGCATAGAAAGAAGCGTGGCGGTGGCAAGGCCGAACAAAAGATTGGACGACAAACGGTTTTTCATATTTAACTCCTGTGACGGTTTGATTTTCTGTTTTTGTAACACCCCGTCAAGTCTTTTACAATTAGTGCTACAAAAATGCTTGGCAAATGCCTTCTATGCGCTTATCTTGCAAAGACCGTGCCAAGATGTTTCTGTTCGTTTAATTTATTAGATTAGTCTAAGTTTTGTTTCGTAATTAAAGGCTGGCAGGTTTCGGGCCCACCAGCCCTTAACGTTTCTTGATTCTATAGGGTGTTTAGTCTTCGAAACGTTTTTCCTTGTTCGACTTCATGCCGAAAAGCTTGAGGAAGATTCCCGTACCGATCAGCACCGCGATGGCTACGACAATCCATGTCGTGTTTCCGCCGACGGGCACCTGGTAAAGGAGCACAGCCACAGCCCAGGCAAGGAGCGTCTGTACCGTCGCCATGAGGATCGCAAGGCCGAGGCCGATTTCACGGGCTACGACACCCATGGCGGCAAGGCACGGCACATAGAGCAAGATGAAGATCAGGAACGCGAACACCTGCCAGTTGAATCCGTCATGGCCGCCGTTATGGAAGTAAGAACGGAGATTGGCATAAATGTCGGCGGTTTCGGAGAGGTCGCCTTCTTCGAGAGCGCCCATTTCGTCTTCGGAGAGTTCGATACCTGCGGCGGCCAGTTTTTCGAACACGGCTTCGCGGGTCTTTTCGTCTTCTTCCTCTTCACCGAAGGTTTCGATGGCTGCATATTCTTCGCAAGTCAGAACCTTCGCGCCTTCAATCTTGTCGAGAGTTTCTTTCTTGAGTTCGGCGGCTTCCTGGCCTTCCAATTCTCCGGAGGTGCCGAGCGGGTCGACAAGCGAGCCGAATACTTCGACGAGATTTGCGGGAATCGAGCCGAGAGCTTCGAGCAGAGCGCCCTTGAGATCGGGTGCGCCGCCCTCTTCCTCTTCTTCGGCGGGACATTCGTCCACACCGGCGATCAACACCTTTTCTTCTTCAACAGGTTCCGCAGCCTTGCCATCAGCGGCTTCAGCCCCAGAATTTTCCCCCGCCATCGAATACAGCGAGTTCATGGTACCGATAACGGCTTCCTTGGCAAGCAAGCCAGTGAATAGCGACACGGATGCGGGCCAGTTTTCCTTCTCGACACCAAACGGTTCGAACACCGGCGTAATCGCCTTGCCAATCACGGAGAGCAGGCTGTTTTCGGAATCGGCGTTACCGGCAGTAAATTCAAATCCGGCAGGTTCATTGGCAGGAGCGTTTTCATCAACAGCCTTTTCCACGATGCCGAAGCTGTTCAAGAATCCAAGAATGGCAACCGCAAGCGTAATCACCTTACCGGCGCGCCACACGTAGTCGCGCAGCCTCTGCCAGCAGTGAATCATGAGCGACTTGAACTTGGGCAAATGATACGGCGGAAGTTCCATCACGAAGTTGCTCGCCTGCCCCTGGAACAGCGACTTCTTCAAGAAAAGCCCGTAAAGCACCGCGAAAATCACGCCGGAGAGGTAGAGCAGGAACACGACAGTTCCGGCCTGCTTCCCGAAGAATGCCGCAGCGAACAGCGCGTACACAGGCAAACGCGCGCCGCAGCTCATGAACGGCACCAGGAAAATCGTGAGGAAACGTTCACGCCTCGATTCCAGCACGCGCGAGCCCATGATACCGGGAACGCTACAGCCAAAGCCCACCATCATCGGCACGAAGGCGCGACCGGGGAGCCCGAGGAATCGCATGAAGCGGTCTGCCACAAAGGCGGCGCGAGCCATGTAACCAGAGTCTTCCAAGAACGAAAGGCACAGGAACATGAAGAAGATGACCGGGATAAAGGTCGAGACCGTCTGGATACCGGCACCGATACCGTCGGCAAGAATCGCCGAGACAAACGACGGGCAGCCCAGCACATCGCCCAGCAGGTAGCCGAGGCCATCCACGAAAATTGCGCCGAACAGCACGTCAAAGAAATCGATAAACGCAGAACCTATCGTCACCGCAATCCAGAACACCAGATACATGATGACAAGGAATATCGGGAGAGCCGCCCAGCGGTTCAAAAGCACGGCATCGAGCTTGTCGGTGAACGTCTTCTTGGAGCGCGCCGAAACGATAGCCTTCCCCGCCACCTCATGCGAAATGGAATAGCGGTTTTCGGCTATGGCAAATTCCGGTTCTTCACCTAGAATCTTCGTCACTTCCGCCTTTTCAATCTTCACGTCCGCTTCGGCAAACTTGTCCGCATAGCTCTTTTCGTTGCCCAGATACATGAGTGAAACCCAGCGCGCATCCGCATTCAGGATTTCAGCGACCGGAGCGACCTTCGGTTCCAAAACCTTCACGGCTTCTTCTACCTTGTCGCCATACTTCATCGGCTTCGGGACCGGCATCGGAGAGGCAAGCACGTGGCCCATCTGGCTTATAAAATTGGTGACGCTCTTTTCGCTAACGGCAGAAAGCGGAATGCACGGCACGCCGTAGAAATCAGAAAGTTCATCCAGATCCAGCTGGATTCCACGATTTTCGGCGATGTCCATCATGTTCACCGCGATTACCATCGGAATCTTCATATCCGCAAGCTGGCTCGTAAGGAACAGGTTGCGTTCGAGGTTCGTCGCATCGATGATGTTTATAATCAGGCTCGCTTCGCGGCTGAGCAAGTAATCGACGGCGGCACGCTCGTCTTCGGCATTGGCAAACAATGCGTATGTACCCGGCAAGTCCACCAAGCGAATCTGGCGGTCACCCAGTTCAAAATAGCCTTCCTTCTTTTCGACAGTCACACCGGGCCAGTTGCCCACATGCTGGCGGGCACCCGTAAGCGCATTGAAAAGGGCCGTCTTACCGCAGTTCGGGTTACCGGCAATCGCAATCGTCAAACGTTTCCTTGCCGCCATTATACCCTCCTCAACTTGAGCACGTTGGCTTCTTCTTTGCGGAGCGAAAGCCTGTAAGACAGCACGCCCACCTCAATCGGGTCACCGAGAGGAGCCGCCTGCAAAACTTCTATCTGGACTCCACGCACAAGCCCCATCGAAAGGAGCTTGGACTTGTAGGCGGAATCGCCTTCGTTATAGCCGACAATTTCTACCTTGTCGCCTTTCTTGAGTTCAGAGAACTTGGGTTCAGTACTCCACTTCTTTACTTGCGACTTGCCGCCGCAACCACAACTACAGCTCATATCATCCTCATATAACAAGACAGCGCCTGAGCAGCGCTTTCCAGTTTACTTTGTGTTTTTGACAATCTTTGCTTTCTTCACGGACGAAATTGCGTCCATCGGTTTGACAAAATCTTCAATCTTTCCGAGCGTTTCCGCCGAAAGGATATGTTCCATGCAACAGGCATCCTTGTCGGCGATTGCTTCGGACACCCCGAGCTTTATCAGAAAACCTTTCAAAAGGATATGCCGATTCAGAATCATCGTGGCGACGCGCTGTCCCTCTTCGGTGAGTTCCACGCCGCTGTAAGGTTCCTGCCTCACAAGGCCCATTTTCTTGAGTTCTACCATCGCTTTCGCAACAGACGGCATCTTGACCGAAAGCGCGGCGGCGATATCCTTGACACGAGCGATTCCGTTCGCAAGGCGCAACATGTGCACCATTTCCAAATAATCTTCCAGACTCTGTGTCAGTTTTGTATGGTTCATTTGAAACCTCTGTAATTCATTAGACAAGGCTAATATAGTTTAATAAATCTAATTAGACAAGACTAAATTTATTAAAGAAATCATATTTATTTAGCCTTATCTAACTTTTTATTGAATTTTTTACAAAAAATCTTTAAATCACCCCTTGTTTTTCTAGTTAGTTTTGACTAACTTTAAAATTAGACAAGTCTAATTTTAAATGTAGCCATAGCTTTTTTGATTAGGCCTGTTTGGTTGAAGCAAAAATCCTATTCCCTTTTTGTGTCTCTTTGGGAATGAATTGCGCCCTCGCTCAAGTAGCTCTGAGCGGGGGCGTTTTTATTATAATATACCCTATGATGGATTCAGACGTATTTATGAAACACGTCCCACGAACTGGTTTCCAAACAGCAGCAATCCCGATACAAAGATGATGACGCCACCCGCGATAGTCGCGACGGTGTAAATCCTCGTAGCGAACCGGGTATGCGAACTTCCCTTGTCTATTCCTTTACGGAAAGCGACCGCGGCTATGCCGAAGGCGACATTGGTGATAGTCATGCCGACGCAGATGACAAGCGCCCCCAAAAGCGAAAGTGCCACCATCGAGTTCAACAGGCAGAAGAGAACGATCAGCGCGACAGCCGGGCAAGGGACTATTCCGGTGACAGCGGCAACCCCGATGATTTCGCGCCAGCGGGCCGTCGGCGGAAGCGCTGACATTTCGTCGTGGGCATCTTCCCCATTACGCTGTTTACGCTGCATGAAAAAGTCCTTGATCCCCAGCACCACGAGCAGAACGCCCGTAAGCATGATAAGCGCATAGCTGGCCTTCTCGATGCCGATGCGCCCGGTTTCGAAAGCGGAAAATACGGTCGCCTTGAAAATGGCATACAAGACAAGCAACAGCAAGACGGCGCTCATCGTATGCGTCACGGTAATGCCGGCCCCGAGAGCAACGCCCTGCCGCCAGCGGCCACGACGCGCGATAAAGTAACCCACCACGATTGATTTTCCGTGCCCGGGGCCCAGCGCATGCAACATGCCGTACACGAGGCAAATCACGAGGAACTTCCATATGGCACCCCAGTCACCGCTCTTCATGGCATTGATGGCCACGGTCTGCTTTTCACGGAGAACCTTCTGAGCCTCGGCAATCCAGCCAAAAAACGAGACGCTCTTTTTCGTAACCGGTTTTTCGGGAACGGTCGCCTGCACTTTGGATTCAACCGCCAGGGAATCATCGGCCGGCACCACGACTTCCGTCGCCGCAGGCGCATCCGCAGCCCCGTTGATGTCAAAGCGCTTTTTCTTGACGGCGGCAGGCGCGGCCATCGCCAGCAAAAGAATCAACAAAACTGTAAGCAACTTGTTCAATAGCAAAACCTCTTTGCCATAAAATAAAAAAAAATCTGGCTAAATTCACCGTTTTTACATTTTACAAAATTCGTAATATGTATACCGAATTTTCATTTTTTGAAAAATGAGAATTTTTTGTAACTAGTCTAAAATCGACGATTCCACATGAAAAACGGCGTTTTTGATTTTTGGCACGACTTTTGCACATGGCTTACCGAAAAAATTTCAAACTAGGAGATTGCCATGAGCAACGAATACAGATTAAAAGCTATCAAAGAAATCGCCAGCGAAAATGCCGGCGCTAACCTCCCCGCAGCACCCGCAAGCCTCGACTTCTACGGTGAAGACGTCTTTAACGCAGAGGCCATGCGCGCCTACTTGCCGAAGGACATTTGCAAGAAACTTTTTGCGACCATCGATGAAGGCGCACCGCTCGACGCAAGCATCGCGAACGAAGTCGCACACGCCATGAAAAAGTGGGCCATCGACCGCGGCGCAACGCACTTTACTCACTGGTTCCAGCCGCTTACCGGCTCCACCGCCGAAAAGCACGACTCCTTCCTGGAACCCGAAAACGGCAAGGCCATCATGGCCTTCAGCGGCAAGAACCTCATCGTCGGCGAACCGGACGCTTCTTCTTTCCCGAGCGGCGGCCTCCGTTCCACCTTCGAAGCCCGCGGCTACACCGCATGGGATCCGACTTCCCCCGCATTCATCAAGCGTCACGGCAACGGTGCAACGCTCTGCATCCCGACCGCATTCTGTAGCTACACCGGCGAAGCCTTGGACAAGAAGACTCCGCTTCTCCGCTCCATTCAGGCCCTCCAGAAGTCCGCCGACCGCCTCATGGGCCTCTTCGGCGTCGCCGCCCAGAAGGTCACCGTCACTCTCGGTGCCGAACAGGAATACTTCCTGATCGACAAGCGTTTCTACCTGCAGCGCCCCGACCTCTACCAGGCTGGCCGTACGCTGTTCGGTGCCGCTCCTGCCAAGCACCAGCAGATGGAAGACCACTACTTCGGTAGCATTCCGGCCCGCATCATCAACTTCATGAACGATGTGGAAAAGGAACTCTGGAAGCTCGGCATTCCGGCAAAGACCCGCCACAACGAAGTCGCCCCGGCCCAGTTCGAACTCGCCCCGATGTTCGAAGAGGTGAACCTCGCCTGCGACCACAACATGCAAATTATGGAAGTGCTCCGCCAGGTCGCTGACCGCCACGGCCTCGTCTGCCTCCTGCACGAAAAGCCGTTCGCCGGCATCAATGGTTCCGGTAAGCACAACAACTGGTCCGTGAACTACGGCAAGACCAACCTCTTGAACCCGGGCAAGGATCCGCACCAGAACGCCATCTTCCTCACCACGCTCTGCGCCGTCATCTACGCCGTCGACACCCACGCCGACCTGCTGCGTATGGCTGTCGCTAGCGCCGGCAACGACCACCGTCTCGGTGCCAACGAAGCTCCTCCGGCAATCATCTCCATGTACTTGGGCGACCAGCTCGCCGATGTCATCGACCAGCTTGAAAAGGGCGATCCGAAGTCCAGCAAGCAGGCCGGTGCATTGAAGCTCGGTTCCGACACGCTTCCGCCGCTCCCGCGCGACGCTACGGACCGTAACCGTACTTCTCCGTTCGCCTTCACCGGCAACAAGTTCGAATTCCGCGCTCCGGGTTCCAGCCAGAGCTGCTCCGAACCGAACGTCATCCTCAACACGATCGTAGCCGAAGCCTTCGACCTCATCGCCGACAAGATGCAGAACGTTCCGGCCGACAAGTTCCACGAAGAACTCCAGAAGCTCCTGCAGAAGATCGTGAAGGAACACAAGAAGGTCATCTTCAACGGCAACGGCTACACCGACGAATGGGTGGAAGAAGCAGCCAAGCGCGGACTCCCGAACATCCGCACCACCATGGAAGCCCTCCAGGCGCTCACCAAGAAGGACAACGTCGCCCTCTTCGAAAAGTACGGCGTGTTCAATAAGCGCGAACTCGACTCCCGTTACGAAGTCAACATGGAAGACTACCACAAGAAGATTCACATCGAAGGCAAGATCGCTTTCGACATCGCGAAGAACGTGGTGCTCCCGCAGGTGCTCTGCGCCTACAGCAACGCCCTCAAGACCAACGAAATGGCCAAGACCCAGGGATTCTACGCTGTGGACGGCTACGCCCGTGAACTCGGCGAAAAGCTCAAGGCCCTCGAAGAAGCAGTCGCCAAGATGGAAGCTGCTCTCGGCGACAAGCACGAAGCGATTCTCGACGCCATGGCGAACCTCCGCGTTATCGTCGACAAGATCGAAAGCGTGATCCCCGACGAAAAGTGGCCGCTCCCGAAATATAGAGAGATGCTGTTCATTTACTAACTTCAAAAACCCCTCCTTATTGCTCAATGGACACGAGGCCGTGCGTCGAAAGATGCACGGTCTTTTTTGCTCCCGGCAACTCGATTGACGCCACGATTACTGACATAAACGATGGCGGAGAAAAATGTCGAAACCCTGTTTTACATTTTATGTAAAATCAATTACGTTTTAGAAAGAAAATGTAAAGTTTTCGGCATTTTTGGGCAAATTTCCGCAAAATTTTTCTCTTTTAATATCTTCCCAAGCGCCTTTGTAATTATTAGATTTTGGTTCCGATGAGAATATCGGAATCCATTGAGGCACACATGAGCGCAGCCGTTGCAACTATCTCGCAGCGGAACCAAGCGACTCTCCACGGATTCCATAAAATCGTTATTTTCCCCGTTTTCAATGTTTTTAGAGTTTTCAGGGCAAAGGCATTTAGCTTTTGCCTTTATTTTTTGCCTTTTAACACTACAGCAATGAGAATCGTATGACTGACAAGTTCCAATGGAAAGCAAAACGCGAGAAGAAGGCGTTTTTGGCACTGGCGGATGGCGCCGTGTTTAGGGGCTATGCGTTTGGAGCGGCAACCGACACTGTCGGCGAAGCCGTTTTCAACACCGGCATGGCGGGCTACAAGCAGATTATTACCGACCCCTCCTATGCAGGCCAGTTCGTGGTCTTCACCACGGCAGAAGTCGGCGCCTATGCGGCCAACCTCGAAAAGAACGAATCCCGCCAGGTGTTCCTGAACGGCATCGTGGTGAACTCGCTCGACTGGGTTTCCAAGGAACAGAATGAAGAAAGTCTGCACGACTACATGCTCGCCCAGGGCAAGCCGGGAATCGCCGGCGTGGATACGCGCGCACTCACGCTCCACCTGCGTGAACATGGTGCCCAGAAGGCCTACCTGCACGTGGACGGCTCCGACATGAGCGAAGAAGAAGCCATCAAGAAGGCCCAGGAATGGGAAGGCCTCGACGGTCAGGACTACGCAAGCAAGGTCAGCGACCCGAACGGCTACGAGTTCAGCACCGAAGGCGACTTGAACGTGGTCGCACTCGATTTCGGTATCAAGACGAACATCCTGCGCAACCTCGCCGACCAGGGCATGAAGGTGACGGTGCTCCCGATTACCGCGACGTACGAACAGGTCATGGCGAAGAAGCCCGACGGAGTGTTCCTCTCGAACGGCCCTGCCGACCCGAACTCGCTGCCGCAAGTTTACAACATGGTCAAGAAGTTGCTCGGAACCGTGCCGCTGATGGGCATCTGCCTCGGTAACCAGCTGCTCGGTCTCGCTCTCGGCGCAAAGGTTTCCAAGCTCAAGTTCGGCCACCATGGCTGCAATCACCCGGTCAAAAACCTCAAGACCGGCGCCGTAGAAATCACGAGCCAGAACCACAACTACGCTATCGACGAAGCGACACTCCCCGCCGATGTGGAAGTCTCGCACATCAACCTGAACGACAACACGGTCGAAGGCATCCGCCACAAGAAACTCCCGGCGTTCAGCGTGCAGTACCATCCGGAATCCGCACCGGGCCCGAACGATTCGCTCTACCTGTTCAGCGAATTCAAGCAGATGATTCTCGACTTCAAGGGAGCAAAACAATGACGAAGGCTGCCGCAAAAAAACAGACCAAGTACATCTTCATTACCGGCGGCGTGGTCAGTTCCCTCGGTAAGGGTATCACCTCCGCCTCGCTCGCTCTCCTCTTGAAGAGCCGCGGTTACAAGGTGTTCATGCAGAAGCTCGACCCGTACCTGAACGTGGACCCGGGCACCATGAGCCCCTACCAGCACGGCGAAGTTTTTGTGACCGACGATGGCTACGAAACCGACCTTGACTTGGGCCACTACGAACGCTTCGCCGGCGTGCAGTGCTCCAAGGCATCGAGCTACACCTCCGGCCGCATTTATTCTTCCGTGCTCGCCAAGGAACGCGCAGGCAAGTACCTGGGCGGAACCGTGCAGGTCATCCCGCACATCACCAACGAAATAAAGGACGCCTTCCGCTCTGCAGCCGAAAGCGGCGCCGACATCGTGCTCTGCGAAATCGGCGGTGTGGCTGGCGACATCGAATCGCTCCCCTTCCTCGAAGCCGCAAGGCAGTTCCGCTTCGAAGTCGGTGTGGAAAACACCTGCTTCGTCCACCTAGTTTTGGTGCCTTACCTCAAGGCTGCAGGCGAACTCAAGACCAAGCCCTCGCAGCACTCCGTCGCCGAACTCCGCAATATCGGTATCTTCCCGGACATTCTGGTGTGCCGCACCGAAATGACAATCCCGCAGGATCACCTCGACAAGCTCGCGCTCTTCTGCAACGTAAAGCCCGAATGCGTCATCGAGGAAAAGGACGTGACGGATTCCGTTTACGCTGTTCCGCGCGAACTTTCCAAGCAGGAACTCGACCTCCGCGTGCTTGAACAACTCCACCTGAGCGTGCACCCGATTATCCACTCCGAATGGGACAAGCTCGTGCGCAAGGCAACACAACCCAAATTCGAATGCACCATCGCTCTCGTCGGCAAGTACATCGCCATCCGCGACGCCTACAAGTCCGTGCACGAAGCTTTACAGCACGCCGGCATGGAACACAACGCCAAGGTGAAGGTGGAATGCATCGAGGCCGAAGAACTCGAAAAGAACCCGAACATGATCAAGAATGCCGACGGCATCCTGATTCCGGGCGGGTTCGGCAGCCGCGGCGTGAACGGCAAGTGCGTGGCCATCAAGTACGCCCGCGAGCACAAGGTCCCGCTGCTCGGCATCTGCCTCGGCATGCAGTGCTGCGTGATTGAATTCGCCCGCAATGTGCTCGGTTGGAAGGACGCCAACTCCACGGAATTCGACGAGAAGACGGCCCACCCGGTTATTGACCTGATGGATGAACAGAAGAACGTCACCGACAAGGGCGGCACCATGCGCCTCGGCGCTTACCCGTGCAAGCTCATGAAGGATTCCAACGCCGCGAAGCTCTACAAGAGCGAAAAGATCAGCGAGCGTCACCGCCACCGCTACGAGTTCAACTACAACAGCGAATTCCGCAAGGAACTCGAGAAGGCCGGCCTCAAGATTGCCGGTACTTCTCCCGACGGAAAGCTCGTGGAAATGGTGGAAATCAAGAATCACCCGTACTTTGAAGCCTGCCAGTTCCACCCGGAATTCAAGAGCAGGCCCACCGCGCCGCATCCGCTGTTCAGCGGCCTCGTGAAGGCGGCACTCGCACAGAAGAATGGAAAAACAAAAGCCGCGACCGTAAAAGCCGCGCAGAAGAATGTGAATGGAGGCAAGAAGAATGCCTAAGCGTACAGACATCAAGAAGATTATGCTCATCGGTTCTGGCCCGATTGTGATTGGCCAGGGCTGCGAATTCGACTACTCCGGCGTGCAGGCCTGCAAGGTGCTGCGCCGCGAAGGTTTCGAAGTGGTGCTCGTGAACTCGAACCCGGCCACCATCATGAC
>NZ_JAFZKX010000109.1 GCF_017551775.1 Fibrobacter sp.
CCCGGAACCGGACATGGTTCGTCTCGTGACTGACCCGGCCTTTGTGGAAGAAATCCGCCGCACGCTTCCGGAACTGCCGGATGCCCGCCGCAAGCGCTTCATGGACGACTTCGGTGTTTCCGAATACGACGCCCAGGTGCTGACCGAAGACCGCGACGTGAGCGAATGGTACGACACCGCCGCCAAGAACTGCAAGAACGGCAAGGTGCTCGCCAACTGGGTGATTACTGAACTTTTGGCCAAGATGAAGGATCTCGAAGGTGGCCTCGCTGCCCTCAAGATCAAGCCGGAACAGCTCTGCAAGCTCGTGAACCTCATCGCCGACAACACCATCAACGGCAAGATTGCAAAGACGGTCTTCGCCGAAATGTTCGAGACCGGCAAGGATCCCGAAGCTATCGTGAAGGAGAAGGGCCTCGTGCAGGTGACCGACACCGGCGCTATTGAAGAAGTGGTCCGTGCCGTGTGCGCCGAAAACGCAGCCCAGTTTGCCGAATTCAAGGCGGGCAAGGTCGCTCTGAAGGGCTTCCTCGTGGGTATGACCATGCGCAAGTCCGGCGGCAAGGCCAACCCGGGCCTCGTGAACCAGATTCTCGACAAGCTCGCGAAGGAATAATGGTCGCAATGAGGAACGGCATGATTGTATGTCATGGCGGACGCCGTTCCGCCATCGCCGTTCTCGTTTTATGCGTTTTATTGCTTTTTGCAGTACCTTCTTTTGCGGCGGACGTTCCGAACAAGTGCGACAGTCTCAATGTGAGCACGTTGAACATGACGCAAGAAGAAATTGCGCAAGTTTGCGGCATCGATTCGACAAAGCTTGCCGAGGGCCCGTCGCTACAGGAACTGAACGAAGAGAATCCCAAGTACATCAAGCGAGACTACAACCACAGGCAGCAGGTCATTGTCGGCAGCGTGGTGATGTTTTGCGTGGCCTTGGCCATGGTCTTGATGAACAATTATAACCCGAAACGGTAGTTTTTTACGGACAACTTAAATGCCGCTGTAGTTCGGCGGCGCCTCCTTGTTTTTTGAGGGGGCTTTTTTTGTATTATACATGATGTATAGTATTTATTTTAAAACTTAATTTTATTTATGAAAAATGTTGAATTTTTGCAAAAAACGTCTATTTTGTATAGTATTTTCTATTGACATTCGAAAAATAAGAACGTATATTAATATACATGAAATCGATACTCGAATATAAGGACTACCACCTGTATATGCAGGACTATTATGAAGAACGCAAGCGTCAGGGTGCGTTCTCGTGGCGCGAGTTCTGTAAGAGTGCCGGGTTTTCTTCGCCTAATTTCTTGAAGCTTGTTTGCATGGGGGACAGTAAACTGGGCAAGCCGAAGGTTGAAAATGTCGCGAATGCCATGGGACTTGTCGGGTTCGAAAAAGATTATTTCCGCGCGCTTGTCGCGTTCGGCAATGCGAAGAAGGATTCCGACAAGAAGGCTGCCCTTGTCGAAATGGAAAAAATCGCAATGGAACACAAGGTGCGCGTCGTTGACGGTGATGCCTTCCAGTATTATGAATCTTGGAAGTACCCTGTCTTGAGGGAACTTATCCCGATGATGCCGGGTGCCAACCCCCGCGATATCGCCGATGTTTGCAAGGAGCACGTGTCGGCCGAAGAAGTCCGGGACGTTTTGAACTTCTTGGTCAAGGCCGGGTTCTTGAAGAAGAACGGCGAGAAGGTCTATTCGCAGACGGAGCAGACCGTCATCGGCTCGAAGGAGGCTTTGCCCATCGCTATCCGCGCCATGCACAAGGAAATGGCGAACATGGCGGCGCGTGCCGTCGACCGTTATTCTCCGAATGAACGCTACTTCACCGGGGTCACGCTTAGCGTGAATGAAGAAGCGAACAGGAGGATTATTGCGGAAATAGATGCCTGCTGCAAGAAGGTTCTCTCTATCGCGAATGAATATGTGGATCAGGATCAGGTTTGTCGAATTAATTTCCAATTTTTCCCTGTTACCGATAAGGTGAAGGAGACGTCCCATGCTTAGGATTCTTTTTCTTGCCATAGGCGCTATTTTTTCTGTATGCATGGTATCGTGTTCTGGCGATGATGTTGCTGGTGGGACAATCGATCCGAGTACCATTGCACTGGGTGAAAGTTCGTCTGGTAATGCAGATGTTGAAGAAATGAGCAGTTCGAGCTGTGAAAATTGCAATATCAATATAAGGCCGAATGACGACGAAAGTTCCTCGAGTCAGCGAGCCGATGCGGGAAGTAGCAGCTCGGGGGGCGACGAAAGAAACACTCCTATTCAGGAATCGTCTTCGTCGGCAACGGAACAATCCGATGTTATCGTGACGGCAAGAAATTTCTCTCTCGAGTGCTCGGTCGATGTCATCTACGTGGACCTGGCAGAGATTCCTGCGTCGGAAACGCCTTCCGTTTCTAAGGACGTACTGGCGCCTTACGCTTCCAAGTCTATCGCTGCGGATTCTGTCAATATTATGATAAGCGATTACTTTGCGATTCCATGTGGTGAGAGCGAGGCGGAAGCTTTTGTAAAACAAACCAATGAGCCGGGAAATGCCTCATTTGGTCTTGCTGGCGATACGCTGTACGTCGATGTTACTCGGAGTAAGTCCATGACATATGGATGTGCGTGCGTGGCGCTGGTGAAATTTACGCTGGATGCTAACAATTCCGGCATACAATATACAGTATTTGAACAAACAGAAGCGATTCCGCTGGAAGAGCTTGAATAAGGAGGCTAACATGAAAAAGATACTTGCTACAGCTGCGGCTCTGTCGCTCATGCTCATTGCTTGCGGAGATGATTCGCCCGCGAGTGCCGGCGGCCTGGGCTCGGGAGGAATAATTCAGAGAACGGTTGTTTCTCATTCAGGAAAGTGCACTTCTCCTTATGACTTCGCACTGAAAAAGGAACAAGTCTCGGAAGAACTGCCCAAGGCGTACTTGAATCATGGCGAAGGCGGTTACGAGATACTGATTCAGGATGTGACTGAAAATTGCGGCATGATGGGGAATTGGATGGCTGAACGTGAAGGCGATACCTTGCGCATTTGGCTTGCTGTGGATTCTTCGATGAACGTGACGGATTGTATCTGCACGATGGATCGTTGGTTTGATATTTCGGCTGATGATGCTGATGTCAAATACTTCGAGTATTCTGGAGATGTTTATCAGGTGGTGCTTGGCCCGGCTCCAGCCAAACAGTCTTCCTCCAGTGTAGCCGAATCTTCGTCGAGTGATACGGAGTCTTCCTCTTCGTTTGCGCTCCCGGTTGAATCGTCTTCGTCGGTGGTTGTAGCTGGGGATTTGCACCACATAATTACGGATGCCAACGGACAATGCGGTGCGAATAGTAGAAGTAGCGATCCCCTGGTGGATGCAAACGTGGACTATCCCTCTTTAGATACGGTTCGCGTTCGTGAAGCGGCTATCCCTCCGGTTGCCTATCGCTATGTCGGTACCGAAAGGACGGGCTTTACCATCGAAAACCTTTCGATTACCTGCGGCCTTGTTGTCGATACCCTGGATGTCAATGTTTCGGGCGACACGGTTTACGTGAATGCGACTTTCGACCGCACGAATGCGCAGAGGTGCATTTGCAATTTCAAGATTGAGTTTGCCGTGGAAAACGACCCGGCCTACTCGCATGCGACGGTCCTCGTCTTTGACGAAAATCCCGATTACGAAGGTAATGAACCGGACATTCTGCCGATTGTCGATATGGACGTGGTTTCCATTGAAGAGGTTGTGGGCACCAAGCAGGCGAAGGACATCAACCTTATGTGCAAGAACGATCGCCAGACGACCAACGCGCCTGTGATGGCGAGCGATGCGCTGCTCCCGGGAAAGATCGATACTACGGAGAAGGTTACTGTTGCGGGCCGTGTGGTCGGTGACGACGGGTTCGATACCATCATTATTCCTGAAGTGATGATGCCTTGCGAAATCGTTTTTGAAAAGTTTGATGTCCATGCGTCCAACGGAACGCTGTATGTCGAACCGAAAGTGGATCCAGATAGCCCGATAACCAATTGCATCTGCCCGACACGTGTTACCTTCAAGATAGAGCATAACGAGGCGTTCTCCAATACGAATTATCTCGTCTTTGACGGGGGAGAGCCGATGCCCTTGAAGAATGGTGTCGTCGTGGATGCATCTGTTCTTGATAACTGATGTTTGACTTTAACTGAAGAAGGAAAATGAATATGAGAAAGATTTTTGCATGTGCTACCGCTTTGTCGCTTATGCTTGTCGCCTGTGGGGACGATGCCTCTTCGACATCGCCTAAACAGTCGACCGGAGGGGAAAAGAAAACGAATGCGGCGAGCAGTTACCATCCTGGAGAGTGTCTTACCGAGATTGCTTGCGCAAAGAATGAGGACGGAAAGGCCTACCTGATTTCTGGAGAAAACGGTGGCTATCAATTGGTTGTCCAGTTGGTGCCGTTCCCGCGCAGCGCTTGGATTGAAGGCGATTTCTTCTCTGAACGTTCTGGAGATACCTTGTATGTCTGGGATGAAAAGAAATATTCAGATGAAACCATAGCGATGCAGCAACCTTGCGTTGCAGACCTCGTGTTTGATATTTCTGCGGAAGATGCGGATATCAAGTTCTTTAAACACTTTGACGATGTTTACGAGGTGGTACCCGGTCCGGTAGCGAAATACGATATCGTATGCAATATAGAGTCTTCTTCGGGCATGAATAATCCTGCCTCGAGCGGGTCGGTCGAATCGTCCAGTTCGCAGGGCACGTCTTCTGCGGTACAGCCGGGTTCTTCGTCTAGCGTGACGCCGCCGAGTTCATCTTCGCGCCAGGTTTACAACGGCCCTGTGCCGCTGAAAAGTATCACGGCGACTTGTCAAGATAAGGACATGACGGATGTTCCGGTTGTACCTCCGTCACCTACGGCATATCTCAGCGTCTCCAACAGCTTTGCGCAAATTGACTTGTTCAATGTCAATCTGACGTATGCTTGCGATTCCGCATCGCAGATGGCTTTCTGGGATAGTCTGAAGGCGGACAATACCGTGGCATCGGTTATCGGGGATACGCTCTTCGTGAACTTCAAGCGCTTCGACGAGAAGGGCGTGGAGTACAAGTGCGGATGCACGGCCAAAGTGGAATTTACGTTTGACGAGCAATATGCCGGCTTTGGCTACACGGCGTTCGAGAACAACAGGCCTCCGCTTGAACTGGGGCATAGACTGGTCAACCAGCCGGATCCGAGCTACCAGAAGATTGAAAAGGCCGATGCGAAGTGCGTCAACAATGACCCGACGGAAGATCCGCTGACCGATGCCGCAATCCCTCCCGTGGCGCATATGCATGTGAACGGCGATTCGGCGCAGATTGTTATTGAAAGCGTTGAGGTTGTCTGCGGAACGGAAATCGAGAGCGTCGAGGTTCAGGTAAGGGACGGTATGCTTTATGTGACGCCGTATTACGATCCTGCGAGTAGGCTGGCGGATTGCATCTGCTCGACGAAGATTAGCTTCAACGTGAAGGCGCTGGACCTGTATAAAGAGGCCACCTTGCTGGTCTATGACGATGGTAGCGGCTTTAATCTCAGCAACAAGATGCGTCTGATTGTAGAATAATTACATTTTAATCGGGCGGACGAAAACAAGGCCGCATTTCAGGAGGTAAATATGAAAAAGATTTTTGCTCTTGCGGCGGCCTTTGCTTTCTTGCTCTTGCCGCTCTCGTTCATGGCCTGCGGTGGCGATTCGCCGGCGGATGCCGATGGGAAGAAGGTAAATGGGGAGGGGAGTCTCCATGTCGGAGAGTGCGATTATTCTGAAAATTATTGCTCGTGGGAAAAGAATGCGTTCATATTGCAAAGCGATGAGGGCGGCTATCAGGTACTTCTCAAGGGAATACAGGTAACATCCATTAGGATTGATGGCGATTATTTCTCCGAACGTTCTGGGGATACCTTGCATGTGTGGGATGATGTCGAAAGGGTTGACGAGATAAAGATAACGCTGGATTGCCCTGTTGAAGCCAAGTTCGATATATCCGCGGCAGATGCTGATATCAAGTATTTCAAGTTCCATAGTGATGTCTATAAGATTCTGCCCGTTGATTCGAGCTATGAAAACTCATCTTGCCATGTTGATACGAGCGCTTTGGAGAAATCTTCTTCCTCTGGCCAGGATGTAGAGTCTTCTTCAAGTGTGGGTGAGGTGCCTTCTTCTAGCCAAGATGTTGAGCCCTCTTCCTCTGACGGGGATGTGGAACAGTCCTCTTCGAGCGTTCCACCGCAACAGTCTTCTTCAAGCGTACCGCCGGAACAGTCTTCCTCGAGTGTACCGCCGGAGCAGTCTTCTTCGAGTGTCCCACCGCAACAATCATCTTCGAGCGTACTGCCGGGAGATTATTCACCCCGCGATACGATAAAAATGAGCTTCAAGAACTGTTACGAAAGTCCTTACAACAGGCCGGCCCCGTTGAATAAACCGGCCTTGCTGAAAGAGGCTGCGGAAGATTTTCCGCTGGCGTACCTCTATCACGAAGGCGACAAGTACCAGCTGATGATTCCGAAGGTTCGTGACTACTGCGGTTTCGAAAAGGTGATGATGGACGTGGGGCGTTCTGGTGACACGCTGAAGCTCGATATCGTGGCGATGATCGCGACGGCATGCTTGTGCACGAGCGACCATTGGTTCGATATTGAGGAGAGGGATGCTGACATCAAGTTCTTTGCTCTCAAGCTTTACCAGAAAAAACTGCAGGTGTATGAAGTGGTTCCCGGCCCCGCACCGGAAGAGTAAATCGCCTTGAATTTTTTAAAACCAAAGGAGGCCCGGCCTCCTTTTTTTATATTTGGGATCATGAAGTACACAGACGAAGCAAAACAGAATTTCAAGGCTCTCTCCAACAACCCTTATCCGGGACGCGGCATCGTACTCGGCGAAAGCGCCGACGGCAAGTCCTACGTGCAGGTCTACTGGATCATGGGCCGTAGTGTCAACAGCCGCAACCGCGTTTTCGAAATCGAAGCCAAGACCGGCTTCATGAAGACGAAGGCTTTTGACGAATCCAAGCTCACCGACCCGCACCTGATTATCTACTACCCGGCCCGCCACACGGCCGACGTCCAGATCATTACGAACGGTGACCAGACCGACACCATTTACGACGCCATCAAGCTCGGCGGCACCTTCGAGAGCGCCCTCCGCACGCGCCAGTACGAAGACGACGCCCCGAACTTCACACCGCGCATTTCCGGCATCCACTACAAGAATGCTGAACCTGCCGTGTACAAGCTTTCCATCCTCAAGAGCCGTAACAACAGCGAAGAAGCCGGCTGCGAACGCATGACGTTTGAATACGAAAAGGCCCTGCCGGGTCTCGGCCACTTCATCAGCACCTACGAAACTGACGGTAGCCCGATTCCCTCTTTCAACGGTTTCCCGAAACTGATGCCGATCTTCGACAACGCCGAAGACACGCTCAAGAAGTACTGGGCCGCCCTGAACAAGGACAACAAGGTCTCCCTGATGGTCAAGTGGATTGACAAGAAGACATTCAAGGCCAAGACCCTGATTGTGAATAAAAATAAATAGTTTATTCTAAATCGAGTTCGTTTTGGATGGCGCCTTCCATGCACAGGAGGCGCCTTTTCAAATCGGTACCGAGGGCGTAACCGCCAATCTTGCCGCGGCTCGTGACCACGCGGTGGCAGGGGATGATGACCTGCAGCGGGTTGTTGTGCAGGGCGTTTCCGACGGCGCGCTCCGCTTTCGGGTGACCGATGGCCTCGGCGACCTGCTTGTATGTCCATGTCTTGCCGTAGGGAATGTTCCTGACGGCCTCGAATACCTGGATTTGAAAGTCCGTGCCCGGAATCTGGATGGGCACGCTGAATTCCTGCAGTTTGCCCGCGAGGTAGAGGTTCAGTTCCTGCACTGCGGTGCGGTAAGTCTTTACTGCGGCGCCCTTCAGGGCGGAATCTTGTTCTGCGGCGGCGTAGGCGCAGGCTTTTACCGAACTCGGGACGATTGCGGAATCTTCTGCACCCGCAAACTGCAGGCCACAAAGGAAGCGCCCTTCGAACGAAAAGGTCCATTGCCCCCACATGTTGCGGTGGCAGACTGTTTGAATGCCTTTAACCTGCTTTGCCATGACGTAAATATATACATTTTTTATACTTTATATTCAGATTATTGCGCAGAATATCGTAAGGAGAAAAAACATGGACTGCAGACAGGTTCTTTTGGGCGCACGGGCGATTTTGTGGGCCGGTGTGGCTATGATCGCTCTTACCAGTTGCGGCGATGACGACAGTTTCTCCCCGGTGGCGAAAGACCGCGGCTACGACTACAATGTGACTTCAACATCGGGCCTTTCGGAATACCCCTGCAATGCGAGGCGTGAGGGCCGCGATGCAGTTGTGGGGCGCGAAAGGGTTATGTATACGTGCGTCTTCGATCGCGTCGATTCCGTCTATCTCTGGGTGGGCGACGGCGATACGCTCACTGCCGAGGGTCGCGAGATCATCCGCGAGGAATCATCGAGCAGCATAGAATCTTCGGATAGTGACGGTTCCTCGTCAAGCAGCTATTCGTCTTCTTCCAGCTACTTGTATTCTACAAAATCATATGGCGGCTATAGCAAAGATTCTTATTCTTTTGCGCTGGATTCTAGGGATGACTTGCTTAATCCGGATGTGACTTATGGGACATTGGTAGATGAACGCGATGGTCAGGTCTATAAGACGGTTGTCGTTGGAAATAGAGTCTGGATGGCGCAAAATTTGAATTTTGCGGGTAATGACGATTTCCCTTATGTGGAAGATGGATCCGTCTGTTTCAATTACGATGAAGCCAATTGCGCGTTATTGGGTCGCCTGTATTCTCGCGTTGCGGCAATGAATAACCCAGATTGTGCTCTCAACAAACCTTGCAATATTGGAAATTCTGCTATTCGCGGTGTATGCCCGAATGGTTGGCATGTTCCTACCTATGCGGACGCAACGGCTCTGCAGGATGTCTTTCGTTCTAGGCTTTCGGAGGCGAAGTCCGCAAAAACGTGGGAGGGTGGCAGATATGGTGCAGGCTCCAATTCTTCGGGTTTTTCTATGCCTGCATCGGGTTGCCTTGATCTTGGAGATGAAAATTTCGAAAACGGAGGAAAGGTTGGGTATGTTTGGGCCTATATACAATCGCCAAATATGAAATATCTGATTTTCCTTGGCTCGAATGATTATGTGGACATACACCCCGGTTATGATTACGATATTCTCATGTCGGTTCGCTGTGTTTCGGATGATACTCTAAAGGTTGCATCTTCGTCCAGTTCGTCTAGTAGCTCTTCAAGCAGTTCGCTGTCTTCGTCGAGCCGAGAATTGTCTACTCCTATAACGGAAAAAGGCGAACAGTTTAACCCCGATATTGATTACGGAACCATGACCGATCCGCGTGATGGCAAGACTTATAAGACTGTGGTCGTTGAAGGAAAAACTTGGATGGCTGAAAACCTGAATTTTGCAGGCAACGAAGATTTCCCGCTTGCGGAACAATATTCTCTCTGCCCCTATGATGAAGAAGAAAATTGCGAACTGTATGGACGTCTATATACCCGCGAGGCCGCAATGAATTCAGATACGTGTGCGAGCGATAGATACTGCGGCTTGGCCGACCCGCTTCAGGGAGTTTGTCCGGCTGGTTGGCATATTCCGTCTGAGACGGAAACTACGGACTTGAAAGATTTGGCGTCGGACTCTTTCTTGACTCTGACATCTGCGAGGGGGTGGGGAAATGATACATTGTCGGTCTATTCTGGAGATGATACGTACGGACTCTCCTTCTTGCCGGCAGGAGAAAAATCGAATAATGATTATAAATATTTTGGTGCGAATGCATTCATGTGGGCCAATATCCCGGATGATGAACAACGCTATTTTATAATTAGCGCGTCACCAAAGGAAGTCTCTATCCATAGCGGCTATAGTAAAAGCGAGCTTTATCTCAGTGTCCGTTGCGTAAAGGACGAATAATTCCTTAGGAGGAAGTATGAAAAACTTCGTAAATTGCGAAATTGCTGTTTTGGCCGTTACGGCTGTGTTGGTGCTTGGCGGTTGTGGTGACGACGAAAGTTTTTCTCCGGTTTCGAAGGGCCGAGATTATGATTACGTGTACACGTCTGCGAAGGATTTGTCGAAAACTCCGTGCAACGAGATGCGCAAGAATCGCGAAGCCGTAATCGGGCGCGACAAGGATCGATACGAATGCAGGTTCGACTATCAGGATTCCGTATATATCTGGGTAGGTTACAGTGATACGCTTACGGCGGAAGGTCGTGAATATCATCGTACGGAATCTTCGAGCAGTTCCTCGCGAACGAAAACCAATGTGGATGCCCGCCTGAAGGAGAAGGGCGAGCAGTTTAATCCCGATATCGACTATGGGACGATGACGGACCCGCGCGATGGCAAGGCTTATAGGACAGTTGTCGTCAATGGCCTTACCTGGATGGCGGAAAACCTGAACTACGCTGATAATGAAGTAGGTGAATCTCTTTGCATTAACGATGAGGAAAATCTATGCGAACTGTACGGGCGCCTGTATAGCCGTGATGCGACAATGAATTCTTCTCGTTGTGAATATAGAGCAACGTGCGATTATTTGACGAGTGAGTTGATTCAGGGTGTTTGCCCAGATGGATGGCGTCTCCCGACAGTAGAGGAGGCGGAAGGTCTCGTAAATCTCGAGGATGGTGTCTCTAGGTCCTTGATGTCTGCGAAGAGCTGGGGGAGCGATACTATGACGGTTAAGCCGGGAACCGATGATTACGGATTGTCCTTTGTTGCGGCTGGGTTCTTTTCTCAGGGTTCCGTGAATCCGGAGAAAAACGGCTTTAATGAACTGGGAGAAGCCGCTTTTATGTGGGTTGCTCAACTATCGGGCAACCGCAGCCAGTATTATTTTTTGATACGTGGGTGGGATTCTACAGCAGTAGTCAATAATTACTACGATCATGAAGTTTACAACAGCGTCCGTTGTGTGAAGGGGGCTGGTAGCGTGCCGGGCTCGTGGAGAGTGTCTTCAAGTAGCGTGCAGAGCTCGTCGAGCATGAGTTCTTCGAGTTCCTCGGAACTTTTCGATTGGACTTTGCCCAAAGAGACCTACTTGAATCCTGAAATTGATTACGATACCATAATAGACTCCCGTGATGGCAAGGTCTATAAGACGGTGAAAATTGGCGAACAGACCTGGATGGCCGAAAACCTGAACTTTGACCCTGGTCAGGGAGGTCCTGACGGTGCAAAATACGATTGGTCCTGGTGCTACAATAATGAGCCCCAGAACTGCGACGTGGCAGGCCGCCTGTATACCTGGGCGGCGGCAATCGACTCGGTGAAGCTGGCGAACGACGCGGACAACCCGCTGGTCTGCGGAATGGGCAAAAGCGGTACATTCTGGACTACAGTACAGGGCATTTGCCCGGAAGGTTGGCATTTGCCCTCGACTAGGGAATGGAGTGACCTAAAGGATGCGGTTGGTGGCCTTCCAGGCAAGAATCTCAAGTCGCAGACGGGATGGAATGGCGACGGGAATGGCACGAATATTACCGGTTTTTCTGCGATTCCCGCTGGCTGGCGTCACAATGGCATCTTTGGCAATAACGGCATCATCGCATACTTCTGGGGGTCTTACGGCTCCTACGAAAACAAGGCGGAATATATGGAATTGTTCGCGCACCCCGATAGTTGGGAAGTGTATTACCTCGAAAAAGACTATGGGTTTTCAGTCCGCTGCATAAAGGACGAAGTTCTTCCGGCATCATCCAGTAGTTCTTCCAGCCAGTCATCATCCAGCGTAAAATCGTCTTCAAGCTTCAGTTCGTCTAGCGTAAAATCATCTAGCAGTGTAAGCTCTTCAAGTTCCGTGAGCAGTTCCTCGAGAATCAAGCAGGCAAACGCCGAACCTCTCCTGGAAAACGCTGGCGACCAGTTCAACCTGGACATCGATTACGGCACACTGATCGACGAGCGTGACGGCAAGACATACAAGACTGTGGAAGTCGGCAACGCAGTCTGGATGGCCGAAAACCTGAACTACGCCGGCAACGAAATAGGAGAATCCGTCTGTTTCAACGACGAAGACCGTTTCTGCGAATTTTACGGACGCCTGTATAGCCGTGACGCAGCGATGAATAGCACGGATTGCGCATTTTTGTCCGGCTGCAATTTGGGCTCCGCTCCTGTCCAAGGAATCTGCCCTGACGGGTGGCACATTCCGACAAATAAGGAGGGGCAAGCCCTTGCAAATTTTGCAGGCAAACTCGCACTCCCGTTGAGGTCGGCAAAGGGATGGGAAACAGAATTTACACCCGGGACAGATGAGTATGGGCTTTCTTTTCTGGGTTCTGGAAGTTTCTCCAGCAACATAGGATTCCATTCTTTTGGTAAATATGAAAACTTATGGCTCTATTTTGCATCTACAAGCCAATACTACCTTGGGGTAAACGGTTCAACAAATGAAGCAGAAGTCTGGGTCTATGGTAGCCATGAGATTTATAGTTCAGTCCGTTGCGTGCAGGATTAGCGCTAATAGGTGTTTGTCGAGATTTGCAAAAAAGCCTGTCCATAAAAGGACAGGCTTTTATAATGCTTTTGACTTGAGGCTACTTGTTCAACGCCTCTGTTGCGGCGGCGACGCTCAGCAGGTCGGCTTCCTGGAATGGCTTGCCGATCCACTGGAGACCTACGGGGAGACCACCGGCCATGCCGCACGGCACGCTCACGCCAGGTAAGCCCGAAAGGTTCAGGCTCACGGTGTAGATGTCGCTGAGGTAAACGGCCATCGGGTCGGATTCGTTCATGCCGCACTTGAGCGGGAGACCCGGCATCGTGGGGCTAGCAATCACGTCGCAGCTTTCGAATGCCTTGTTGAAGTCGTCGGTGATGAGGCGGCGGACCTTCTGGGCCTGCACGTAGTAGGCGTCGTAGAAGCCTGCGGAAAGAACGTAGCTTCCGAGGAGGATACGGCGCTGGACTTCCTTGCCGAAGCCTTCGCTGCGGGACTTGGCGTACAGGTCGAACAGCTTGCGGGCTTCCTTGCTGCGGTAGCCGTAGCGCACGCCGTCGTAACGGCTGAGGTTCGAACTGGCTTCTGCAGTTGCGATGATGTAGTAGCTCGATACGGCGTAACCGATGTGCGGGAGGCTCACTTCCTTCAGCGTGGCGCCTTCGGCTTCGAGTTTCTTGAGCATGCCTTCGATGGCGGCCTTGCATTCCGGATCGAGACCTTCGGCGAAGTATTCCTTGGGAACGCCGATGACCTTGCCCTTCACGCCAGCGTTGAGCTTCGCGCCGAAGTCTTCGGGTTCGCGGGTGCTCGTGGTGTTGTCGTGCGGGTCGATGCCGCAGATGGCTCCGAGGAGCGTGGCGGTATCCCTGACGGTTGCCCCGAAGGGGCCGATCTGGTCCAGAGAGCTTGCGTAAGCGAGCAGGCCGTAACGGGAAACGCGGCCGTAGGTGGGCTTGAGGCCCACGACGCCTGTGCAGGCGGCGGGCTGACGGATAGATCCACCGGTGTCGGAGCCGAGCGCACAGGCGACCGTGCCACTGGCCACGGCTACGGCCGAACCGCCGCTGGAACCACCCGGAACGCGGGTTTCGTCGAGCGGGTTCACGACCTTGCCGAAGTACGATGTCTCGTTGCTCGAGCCCATCGCGAATTCGTCCATGTTCGTCTTGCCCACGATAACGGCACCGGCGGCTTCGAGCTTTTCGATGGCGGTTGCGGTGTAGGGGGCTACGAAGTTTTCGAGAATCTTGGATGCCGCCGTAGTGCGCGTGCCTTCGATGCACATGTTGTCCTTCACGGCGACGGGAATGCCGTCGAGTGCTCCGAGGCTCTTGCCTTCGGCGCGGCGCTTGTCCGATTCCGCGGCCTTCGCGAGGGCGCGTTCGTTCAGCACGCTGATATAGGCGTTCAAATTCTTTGTCGATTCAATTTTTGCGAGAGAGTCTTGTGCGAGAGCGACCGCCGAGGTTTCGCCGCTGGCGAGCTTGGCGCTCAAATCCTTGATAGTTTGCATTACCTGTTTCCTCCGGACCACTTCATGATATAGATCGAAATGGCCATGCCGATGACGCTGACCACGTTGAGCTTGAGCCCGAAACCGAGGGCGAATTTTACCATGTAGAGGTCCAGGACGACCGGGTCCGCCTTGTCACCCAGGAATCCCAGGTTCAGGTCGAACGATGCCACGAAGAAGTTGCGAACGATGTTGTCGTAACCACCCGCGTTCATGAGTTCACCGAGTTCCCCGAAGAGGAGCCCGAGGCATTCACCGAGCACTCCGCCGATCATGAGGCCGAGCACGATAAAGAGGATGAGTCGTCCAAAGGTGTTTCTGTTAGTCATATGAGTTAATATAGCAATTAAGTTAACAGTCACTAGTTACCAGTTACTAGATATGCTCTCTAAAAACGTCCTAGGAACTAGTAACTCAGAACTAGGAACTTCTAATGGATGCTCCAGTCGATGGGTTCAAGCCCCTTGCTTTTGAGGTATTCGTTCGCTTTGCTGAAGTGCTTGCAACCGAAAAAGCCGCGGTAGGCCGAAAGCGGGCTCGGGTGAGGCGCTGTAAGAATCAAGTGGCCGCGGTTCGGGGCGACGAGAGTCTGCTTCTTGATGGCGAAGCTTCCCCATAGGAGGAATACGAGGTTCTCGCGAACTTCGGAGAGTCGCTGGATGATGGTGTCGGTAAACTGCTGCCAGCCGATTCCCGCGTGGCTTGCTGCCATGTGGGCGCGTACCGTGAGCGACGCGTTGAGCAGGAGGATTCCCTGGTGCGCCCAGCTTTCGAGGTTCCCGTGCGGGGGCGGATTGATGCCGAGGTCGTCGTGGAGTTCCTGGAAAATATTGATGAGGGACGGGGGAGGCTCGATACCCATGGGCACCGAGAAGCACAGCCCGTGTGCCTGGCCGGGATTGTGGTAAGGGTCTTGCCCGATAATGACTGCCTTGACTTTGTCTACGGGGCAGAAGTCGAGTGCGGCGAAAATCTTGGATCCCGGCGGGTAGATGACGTGCCCCTGTTGCTTTTCGCGAACAAGTGTGTCTTTAATTTGTTTGAAATACGGCTGCTCGAACTGGTCGGCGAGCAGGTTGAGCCAGGATTCTTCGAGTTTTACGGACATGGTGATGCGCGGCTTCGCCGCAGTTAATAGTTAATAGTTCCTAGTTACTAGAATTAGATGGGTAACTTAGAGCTTGGAGCTCGTTTTGTTAGTATAGCAATCTTTTCGCCTTGGGCGCGCGTGTAGAAAAGGATGGCTTCGCTTTTTCCCTTGGGCTTGAGGCGCTTGATTTCTGCATCGGGGTCGAGCTTCACGCCGCGCAACTTCAGGGTGATTTTCCCGATGTCGTGTTCCTTGAGCATCGTGCGGACGGCGCCTGTTGCGATTTCGGTATGTGCGAGTACTTCGTAGCTTGCAAATCCCGGCGCGGGGAGCGGGCTTTCGCTGGTCACGTAGGCGATGCCTTCTGAAATCAGGTGCGCATCCGGGTTGTGCGCGAGGGCCGCCGCATTAAAGAGGTGGCTCCGGATGAGGACGGGGGCAGGTTCTGCCAGATATTTGCTGATTTCTCCTAGAGGCAAGTCGCTCCGGCTCGTCGCCGTGCGGTAGGTGCGGTCCTTGCCTTCGAGGGAATCGTTCCTGTCGAGTTTTTCTTGCAGGTCGTCGTCGAGGGTTTCGAACGAGCGGTCGCGTTTGCGGCCCCATTCGGCAAGCGTTTCGCCCGTCTTCCCGACAATGACGGCGCGGACGGTATCGGGGTGCTTCGCGAGTTCCCCGAATAGCACGAGGCATTCACGGCAGTCGCTATGCCCGCCCAGGTACAAAATTTCTGTGCCGTCGGGAATCTCGGCGGGAGGGTAACCCGGCGGGAGTTTCGCCATGCCGCCCTTGTAGTGTCTGCTGATTTCAACGACTTCTTCGAGCGTGGGCGTGAGGTTGCGCAGGTCGCGCTGGTTTTCGCCTTCGAGTGCGCGCCTTGCCGGATCGATGGTGAAGTAGTCTGCGCCTTCTTTTTCTGCGCCATCCTTGCCCGTGCCTTCCTCGGCCGCACCGTTGCCCGCGCCGTTACTGCTCGCAACTTCGCGCACATCCGCGCAAATCGTTCCGACGTCTTTCCCGAATACGGCCATGTTGTGCCGGTACATTGCAAGGCGGTTCTCGTCGAGGTCGACTCCCGTGATTTTCAAGCCCGCCGGCAAAAAGAAACTGTCACCGCCCATGCCGCAGCATAGGTCGTTCACGGAACCTTCGTGAGGCCAAATTCCCGCTTTCCACCGGCCGATGTCTTGCGCGGTGCTCTGCTCCAATGCGAGCTTGTCGCACAGCAAAAACTTTCCCTTCCGGCTTGCTTCTTCGAAAAATTTTTCACGGAACTTCGGGACGAGCGCTTTGTAGTCCATGATGGTGGCGCGCTCTTCGTTGCTGTAGCCGGCCTTGTGTAGCGCAGTCGAGACCTGCAACGCATCCCACTTGCGCGAAAGGGCTTCTTCGATAAAGCCTTGTACGGCGTCAGATGCGAGCAAATCCCAGTAATTCATGGTGTAAAGTTACATTTTTTAGGCTGATTTTTCAGCTTTTGTGTAAAGTCAGGGCATTTTAGTGTATATTATTTTTAAATAAAAAGGGGCGAAAATATGAATGCAACGAAGTTATTGGCGGTCGGGGCGGCGTTGACCATCATGGTTGCCTGCGGTGACGATGATAGCGATTTTCTCACGCATTCCGACGTGAAGGATTCTTCGTCGAGCGCATCGCCGAAATCCGGCAGCGGCAGTGCTCAGGGCACTATTGACCCGTCTACCGTGGTTATGGGGGAGATGACTGACTCCCGCGATGGTAAAACTTATAAGACCGTTAAAATCGGCGAGCAGACTTGGATGGCGGAAAATTTGAATTACGCCAATCTGCAGCCGACGGAAAGTTTGGATTCTAGCAGTTTCTGTTACAACAATTCCGCTGAGAACTGCGCAAGGTATGGCCGCCTGTACCTGTGGAGCGCTGCAATGGATAGCGCTGGCACATGGCTTTTTAATGGTAAACGTTGTGGTGATGGTAAAAGTTGCGCGCCGACATATCCGGTGCAGGGCGTATGCCCCAGTGGCTGGCATTTGCCGACGAGGGGTGAATTCGAAACCTTGATTGACGCTGTCGGTGGTTCCGATATAGCTGGCAAGATGCTTAGGGCGACGAGTGGTTGGAAGGATCTGAATGGTGAAGACGGCAATGGCACGGATGACTACATGTTCTCGGCGTTGCCTGTTGGCTACTGGAGCAAAGAGTTTAAAACTTATTTCAACGAGGGAACCTCCACTTTCTTCTGGAGTTCTACGGAAATTAGTTCCGGCATAGTGTACATGATTAATATGTTTGACGGCCGTGTAATCATCTCTGACGCTTACAAGAAAGACGGGAATTCAGTCCGTTGCGTTAAGGACGGCTCTGAACCAAAGCAGGAACCGGACAGTTCCGTTAAGGGTCCCGCACTCACCGACTCTCGCGATAGCCAAATTTACAAGACCGTGAAAATCGGAGATCAGGTGTGGATGGCGGAGAATCTGAATTTCGAAACGGACGGCAGCAGCTGTTACAACGATTCTACTAAATACTGTACCGTGTATGGTCGCCTTTACACATGGGCAAGCGCAATGGATAGCGCGGGCTTGTGGTCTACGAACGGCGTGGATTGCGGTTATGGTCCAATATGCTCGCCAACCTATCCGGTGCGTGGTGTATGCCCTGAGGGATGGCATCTGCCGACGCAGGCCGAGCTTGAAACATTGCTAGAAACCGTCGGTGGTAAATCTACAGCGGCTAAAATGCTCAAGTCAATGGGTGGATGGGATGAAAAATTATTTAGTGGTACTGATGCATACGCATTCTCGGCGTTGCCTGCAGGCGGCTGGTTCGATGACAAAAATTACGATGACGAGTTCGAATCCGCGTATTTCTGGAGTTCGACAGAACTCACAAACAAGGCTGCGTACTGCATGAAAATGCACGGAGGCAGTGGGGCGGTAGTGGGCCTTGAAATCAAACAGGATAAATTATCGATCCGTTGCGTTATGGATTGATGGCTTCGGCTTCGTTGTCAGATGCGAGCAAATCCCAGTAATTCATGGTGTAAATTTACAATTTTGTGAAAATAATGCTTGAGAGACGGTTGTAAAATGCGATGGTACAAGCCAAACGGGACGTGTCGCGTGGCATGGCCTGTAAGGGCGTTTTTATTTGAATGTTTTTACATCGCAAAGGCAACTTTTAGGTTAAATTTAGGGTATGGGAAACAGAAAGGGTTGTTTTGAGTTTCGGGCGGCTTGCCGTCTTTTTGGTGCTGCGGCTTTTGCCGTGTTTGCTTCCGCTTTTTTTGTAGCGTGTGATAACGGCGGTGGTTCCGCCGGATATGACTTCGAAATCGTGGGGGATTCATCCGCGGACACGTCTCAGCCCAGTGTTGATGCGTCGTCCGATGCGCTGGCCTCGCTTCCGTCTTCCGAGGCGCTCGGTCCGCAATCGTCCGCGGTGGAGCCTCCGCAATCCTCTTCGGATGTTGCTGAGCCCGAATCGTCTAACGGCAATCCCGCTATGGAATCATCCAGTTCGCTTTCTTCATCGTCTCGAGCCCCGCAATCGTCGGCTGTGGAACCTCCGCGTTCATCCGCTTCCGAACAGCTGCTCGACTTTGAATTCTATACCGGAGCGGATATTTCCACCGTGCAGGAATACGAACGCAACAGGACCAAGTTCTATGACGTGGACGGTTCCGAAAAAGACATCTTTACGCTTCTCAAGGATCATGGTTTCAATGCTATCCGCCTGAAGACGTTCGTTGATCCCAAGGCCAAGTACGGCTATGCCGCGTCGGGTTGCGGACACGAGGCTGAAGCCTATGCCGACAAGGAACATATCGTCGCCTATGCACAGAAAATCAAGGCCGCCGGCATGGCGTTCCTGCTTGATATTCATTACAGCGACAACTGGGCGGATCCGGGCAAGCAGATTATTCCGGAACGCTGGCGCAAGGTCAGCAGTTCCGACGTTCTCGCGGATTCCGTGTATGCCTATACCCTCGACTTGATGAAAGCCCTCAAGCAGGTGGGCGCGATTCCCGAGATGGTGCAGGTCGGCAACGAGACGACTCCGGGAATTTTGATTCACGTGCCGAACAGCAAGACGGACTGCTGGGGCAACGGGGTGGATAAGGCTTCCACCGCCATCAATGGCGACATGGGTACTGCGAGCGGCAAGGCGAACGCGGCCAAGTATTTCAAGGCGGGCATCAAGGCGGTCAAGGAAGTCTCGCCTTCGACCAAGACGGTGCTGCACATCGAGCGCATCCGCCAGTCCAATACGGTCACCTGGTGGATGACGGAAATCTTCAAGAACCAGAAGGTTCCTGCCGACGTGATGGGATTCTCCGCCTATACGGCGTATGGCGACGGCGCTCCTGACAACTGGAAATCGCTTTTCCAGTCCGTCACTTCTAGTTACCCGGATCTGGAGTTCATCGTCGCGGAATACAACGGTGGCGATTCCGATAACCATTACAAGTTCGACGGCTCTCGCAAGCGCACGAACGAGATGGCGAAGGGAATGAACCGTTGGATAGGCACGTTCTTCTGGGAACCGACGCTCGGTGGTGCGTGGGGCCCGGCGCTCTTTGATTGGAAGGGAAGCAACCTTCAGGCGAACAGCAAGGCCTTCGAGGAATTTCCTGCGCAATAAAGTTTTTTTTGAACAAGTTAGGCGCCTGTTTCCTCCAGTGAACAGAAAAAAGTGAATAATCCCGTTTTTTGACGGGATTTTCTTGTATTTTTATGGCAAAACCAAGAGGAAAACATGGATAATTTCAACTTTTACAGCCCCACGGAATTTGTATTCGGTAAGGACCGCGAAAACGAGTGCGGTGAACTCGTGAAAAAATACGGTGGCACCAAGGTGCTCATCCATTACGGTGGCGGTTCCGCCGTGCGTTCCGGGCTGATTGACCGCGTGAAGGCTTCCCTCGATGCGGCTGGAATTGTCCATGTGGAACTTGGCGGTGTGAAGCCGAACCCGCGCGATACGCTTATTTACAAGGGTATCGAGATGGTGCGTGCGAACGGCGTTGACTTTATCCTGGCCGTCGGTGGCGGCTCCACGATTGATAGCTCCAAGGGTATCGCTGTCGGTAGCCTCTATGATGGCGATTTCTGGGATTTCTATGCACATAAACTCCCGGTCGCTAAGGCCCTCCCGATTGGCGTGGTGCAGACGATTGCCGCCGCGGGTTCCGAAGGCAGTGGCGCTTCCGTGGTGACCAAGGAAGATGGCATGCTCAAGCGCGATATCGGAAGCGACGTGATTCGCCCGAAATTCGCCGTGCAGAACCCGGCATTACTTTGTACGCTCCCGGCTTATCAGACGGCTTGCGGCATTACCGACATCATGGCGCATATCTTTGAACGATACTTCACGAACACCGAAGAAGTCGAGACGACCGACCGCCTTTGCGAAGGCCTGCTTTTGGCGATGGTCAAGGAAGGACCCCGCGCCATTGCCGACCCCGCCAACTACCAGGTTCGCGCCAACATCATGTGGGCGGGGACGGTAGCCCACAATGACATTGTGGGCTGCGGGCGCAGTCAGGACTGGAACAGCCACGCCATCGAGCACGAGCTCTCGGGACTTTACGACTGCGCCCATGGCGCGGGCCTCGCGGTCATTATGCCGGCATGGATGGAATACGTGGTGGACCACAACGTGATGCGCTTTGCCCAGATGGCTACGCGCGTGTTCGGCTGCGAGATGAATTTCGAGAACCCGAAGGCCACCGCCCTCGAGGGCATCAAGGCCTTCCGCCGCTTCCTGCATTCCATCGGCATGCCCATCAACTTCGCCGAACTCGGCGCGAAGGAAGAAGACATCCCGACGCTTGTCAAGAAGTTGAACCCGGGTGACGGCTGGGGCTTCGTTCCGCTCAAGGCCAACGACGTTACCGCCATCTACACGATTGCAGCGCACGCCACTTTGGAGTAAACGGCAAAAAGTCGTTCACAACGCCATTCTTTATGCCTCCGCAAGGGGGGCGGCAAGATTCAAAGAACTTGCTGTGTGAAAAAGAAACGCTCCCTGTCTTCGATGACGGGAGCGTTTTTTGATAGGAGTTTCGCCTCAAGGGCGAGCGATGCCGACTTGGCGCTTATCTCAGGGCGATGTCGCCGTTCGCGACGAGTTTGTCGCGGAGCTTGTTGTGCGCCTTGTTCACTTCGTCGTCGGTAAGCGTGCGGTCCATGGCCTGGTAGGTGAGGCTGTAGACCAGGTTCTTCTTGCCGGCTTCGATTTTTTCGCCTTCGTAGATACTCTTGAGGGTAATCTTCGCGAGGTTCTTCGGGTTCAGTCCCTTGATGCGGGCGACGATGTCTTCGTGGGTCATGGACTTTGCCACTTCGAGCGAAATGTCGCGGCTGGACGGCACCTGGCGGCTGAACGGTTCGAACACGATCTTCTTGTGGGTCGCGTGTTCCATCTTGTCCATGTCGAGCTCCATCACGTAGGTGGTGTAGCTGATGTCGTTGGCGGCCATCACGGAGGGGTGGAGTTCACCCATGGTGCCGAGTACGACACCGTCGGCGAGGACTTCGACCTGCTTGCCCGGGTGGAGGAAGATTTCTGCCTTGGCGGGCACGCGGAATTCCACCACGAGACCCACGCGCTTGAGGAAGCTCTGCACGAATCCCTTGAATGCGGCAAAGTCAATCTGTGCGGGCTTGTCGTTGAGCGGGTTCACGTCGAAGTTGCCTGCAATCGTGAGGGCGACGAGGTTCGATTCGTCGAATCCCGGGTCGCGCACGTCCTTGCGGTCGCGTTTGAACTGGCCCTTGGCCACTTCGAACAGGCGCACGGAACCGGGGCGGTTCTTCTCGTTCTCCGCGACGCTCTTGAGGAGGTTCGGGAGGAGAGATGTCGGAACGGCGCCGAGTTCTTCGGAAAGCGGGTTCAAAAGAAGTGCCGGTTTGCTGCGGCGGTCGTCGTTTGCAGCTCCGAACAGGGCTTCGGTGCGGGCCTTGCTCGTGAAGCGAAGGCTCAGGCATTCGTGCAGGCCCATGGCAGAAAGCGTCTTGCGAATCTTCCTGTTCAAAACTTCAATCGGCGGAAGTTCGTTCGGCTGCATCTTGAAGGACGGCAGCGTGTACGGGATGTTGTCGAAACCGACGAGGCGGGCGACTTCTTCGATGAGGTCCACTTCGCGTTCGAGGTCGGGGCGGAAGCTCGGGATCTTGAACGTGATGGAATCTGCCGTCTTGGAAACGACTTCGAGGGCGATGCCCGTGAGGAACTTTTCGACCTGGGCCATTTCGAGCTTCATGCCGATAACGCGTTCGGCCTGCGCGATGCGCAGTGTGACCACGTTGTTCTCTTTCTTGTGGTCGTCGCCGGTGTATTCGACGGTGCCCTTGAGGATGCGGCCGCCGGCCACTTCCTGGATGAGGGCGCAGGCGTACTTGCTGTATTCGTCCTGCGTGGCGAAGTCGATTTCGCGTTCGAAGCGGTAGCTGGAGTCGGTCGAGATGCAGAGGCGCTTGGCCTGCTTGCGGACCACCGTCGGGTTGAACCAGGCGCTTTCGAGGAACACGTTCTTGGTGGCGTCGACGATTTCGGATTCCACGCCGCCCATCACGCCGGCAACGCAGGCCGGACGGTCGCCATCGCAAATCACGAGGTCGCTTTCGAGCAGTTCGTGAGCGGTGTGGTCAATCGTTTCAATCTTTTCGCCCTTCACGGCACGGCGCACCTTGATCGAGTTCCCGTGGAGCTGGTCCATGTCGAAGCTGTGGAGCGGCTGGCCCACGTCCATCAAGATGAAGTTCGTGATGTCGACGACGTTGTTGATGCTGTTCATGCCCACGGCGTGGAGCAGCTTGGCGAGCCAGGCGGGGGACTTTTCGACCTTCACGTCCTTGATGACGCGGCCCACGTAGCGGGAGCAGCCGCAGCCGGGAACCACTTCGAGGCTCACGGCGGAGCTTGCGGCTTCGGCGTCTTCCTTGAGTTCGTAGGCGAGGGCTTTCAGCGGGCGGTTAAACTTGGCGGCCAGTTCGCGGGCGACACCGCGGTGGCTGAGGGCGTCCGGACGGTTCGGTGTGACGTTCAGCTCGAAGCACACGTCATAGAGGCCGAGGCTCACGAACGGGGTACCAGCCGGAATGCTGTCGTCGAGAACCATGATGCCGGCGTGGTCGTCACTGAGACCGATTTCGTCTTCGGCGCAGATCATGCCGAAGCTTTCGACACCGCGGATCTTGGATTTCTTCATCTTGAGCTTGGTGCCGTCGGGGAGCGGGAGTTCCGCACCGATGGGGGCGAGCACCACGGTCTGGCCAGCGGCCACGTTCGGGGCGCCGCAGACGACCTGGATCGTTTCCTTGCCGTCGTTCACGGTCGTGATGTGCAGGTGGTCGCTGTCCGGGTGGGCGTCGCAGGTGAGAACCTTCGCTACCACGAGCTTGTCGTAGACCTTGCCCGGTTCTTCCATGCCTTCGACTTCGAGGCCGATGGAGGTGAGCGCCTTTGCGACATCTTCCGCAGATTCCGGAAGATCAACGTGACGTCTGAGCCAATTCAAAGAAACTTTCATCTTTTCCTCTTTGGCAATGGTTTTGCCCGGGTGCTACAAAGCGGCCCGCAAGCAAAACATATGCCTGCTAAAATTTTCGGAGGTAAATGTAGAAAAAATGGAAAAAGACGGAAAGAATCGGGGCGGACTATTGCCCCAAATCAATATTCAAGGTCTTAATGAGGGAATCTATGCGGGGAGTCAACTTTGCCGCGCCAGCCTTGGAAAGATGCGCGTTGTCAAGAGCGTCTTCATCGGTGTAGTCGTGGTCTCCCATCTTGTTTTCATCCATCAAGACGAAATTGGGGTATGTCTGGCTCAAATTTGAAAGGTCTTCGATAACCTGGAGGGCGTCGCTCCGCCTAAGGCCACGATAGCCGAAAGCCCCGGTGTTCTTGTATTTTGGATTGACGGGTATGATGACTCCGACAATGGCGATATCGGATTTCTTGCAAGTAGCGATTAGATCTTCCAGCTGTTCAAAGTTTGCTTGGAATTGTTCGGCCTTGGTGTCCATCCAGCAGGAATCTTCGGCGACATTTGGCGCACCCCATCCGTTTGTTGGCATGGGCTTGAAGCCGCGTGTCGGTCGGAGTGCTTTCGCTTCGGAATCTTTGCCGGGGGCCTTGTATGTCTTTTCGAACAGTTTTGGAGGGTAGTTGTCGACCCAGTAATTATGATTTTTGTCGTAAACGAAGCCGGGATACGATGCGTATGTACGGTAGAAGATGTTGTTGGGGTTTTTACCGTCGTTGTAAGCTCGGTCTAGATCCAATGCGATAACCACCGTCTTCAGATTCTTTACGTGGGGAAGGATGTAATTCTTGAAGAAGAAGGAACTTCCCGAAATGGATGCCGCCGGTGTCGCTAGATTGATGGCGAATACGGGCTCGTCGAAAAGGAGCGGATTGATCCCGTGATAAGCGCGCGAAGAACCCAGAATTACCGTGTTGGCAGTGTCTTTGTATTGCCAGAGAATTTCCATTTTGTAACGGAATTCGATGGCGTAGGGGCATGCTCCGCTTGCGTTGTAATATATACCCGCGCTGTCGGGGTCAAGTTGAAATTCGGTTTCTGCGGTATCGACGGGGAGCGTGTCCGGTTCGATTTCCTTTTTTTCCATCCAGAGGGCGGGATGCCAGAGTTCGTCGCCTTCGACAAGTTCTGTAGTGCTGCTTTCCTTCGTGTTCACGAACGCAATTTTCGTGTGCGCCCCGTTTGCGTTGGTAAGCGTTGCGACGATGTTGGAATTGACTCCGTCTGTTGCCCATTCCGTATGGTCAAACGCGTAGCCTGCGGGAGACTTGATGGACTGTATGAGTTTCCCTGCGCTGTCTGCGATAAAGAGGCGCTCGTGCGTGTTGTAACTGCTTCCGACGAACTTGACGCCGGGTTTCCCGACGAAGTCGAGGAATGCGGTGCGCTTGCTGCCGTCCTGTGCGAGCGATGCGTTGCAGGCCTGTGCGCTGTCGTACCAAATTGTATTTGTTGCGTTTTGCGTGAGCGTGGAACCGGATTTGGCGACGCGGGCGCGAAGCAATTTTGCACCTGTGACAGCGAGCGTGTTGTCTTCGCTGATGCCGCCGTGGAAGGCACCGTCGAAGAGTTTCTGCGGAGTCCCGAACTTTCCGTTTGTGAATGGCACTTGCCAAGTCGACGCGGAAAGGAATGTGGTTTCGTCCTTGTTGTTGCCGGCGTTTGTCACATAGACGATTACGGTGTCTCCGTTTTCAAGAACCCGCCAACGCGGAATAGCGGCTGATTCGACATTCAGTTGGATTGCATCGCTGGCTTCCTTGTCCAGCTTGCGCACATAGAGCTTTGAATTTTTTGAAATGCCTTCCATTCCGGTGCAGAACGCCACGTAGTTCCCGTCGGGAGAGATGTCGGGATGGAACGCGTCCAGCGTGTCTTCTATTTCAATTACGGCTTGAGGCCCGTTCAGGTAATCGATATAGGCGATGTTGCCCGAGACGTCGTTTCGGAAGGCTAACTTTACGTTGTATGTACCCGTGAGGTTCTTGATGGTTTCGCTCCCCGCAAGTGGCGAGACGATGCTTGCCTGGGATTTGCCGTCGTTTCCCATCCAAAGGGCGTCGGGAATGGAGCCCAGCGCCAGCCGGAAGCCCACGTATTCCGCCCTGGTCGCGGAGGTTACGGTATAGACGTCTCCACGGCTGTAGGGATTCAGTTCGTTTGGGGCGGATGCGTAATTGCCGCCTTTTAGAATACGTTCGCCCTTCTCTCCGCCATCGGGTGCACCGGCGTAGTTGGTGATGGTCGTGTCGCGGAATAGCCCGAGCCAGTCGTTCACCCATTCCATAACGTTTCCCGCCATGTCGCAGAATCCCGCGGAGTCGGTTCCCGCGCCGCAAACTTCACGTGCGGTGTAGCCGGAGTTGTCGCTGTTCCAGCTTTTCTCCGTATTCCAAGCCCTTGTCGCTGCGAAAACCCATTCCGCTTCGGTCGGAAGCCTGTACCCCTCGGCTTCGGGGTGAAATGTCAATCCTTCCAAATTCGAACAGTGTCCTTCGGTGTCGAATGTTGCCTTGCCGTAGGTATAGACTGTATCTCTTTTTTCTTGGCTGCTTTTGGCATTCGCAAAAAGGACGACGTCGAAGTAAGTCACGTCGGTAATGGGCAGGCTGTCGCCCTTGCAGGGGAAGCGTTTCAGGTCCGCTTCTTTCGCAATCTTGTCGTAATCGCCGCAGGTGACTTCGTGGATGTCCATGAAGAATTCGTAGTCCAATACGACCTTCATGGCTGGCCTTTCGTTTGTTTTGAAACTCTTGTCATTGGAGCCGACGGTCACCTTTCCGCCGGAGAGCCGGATCATGCCGTCGATTTCTTTCAAAGGATTGGTTGTCGAGTCTTGGGGCTCAACTTCTGTCGAATCGCTGCTTTGTTGGCTGGATTCCTCGGATATAATTTGCATTTCGCTATTGCTGCATGCGGCGGCGAATAGAAACGGAAACAGGAGATATGCCTTGCGAATCTTCATAAATAGACCTTTCCAATCCCGTCAATTCTAAGATAACAAAAAAAATGTAGGGCGCGAAAATTCTATATTTGGCGCGTATGTTTACTGGAATTATTCAATCTACTGGCGAAATCGTCTCGATAGAGAGTCGTGGCGATGCGCTTTCTATGCGCCTCAAGTCGCCAGGATTCTTTAAAAATTGCAAATTGGGCGACAGCGTCGCTAACGACGGAGTGTGCCTTTCCATAGAATCTTGTACCGATGACGAAGCCACTTTTTGCCTGATGCACCAGACGGTCGAAAATACCGCCTTCAAGCAGGCTGCGGTCGGAAAACTGGTGAATTTGGAACTTCCGTGCCGTGCCGACAGCTTCATGGGCGGGCACTTCGTGATGGGCCATGTGGACTGCATTACGGAGGTCATCCAGGTGGTTCCGCGCGAAACGGGCGTGGAAGTCGACCTGAAGATGCCTGCGGACCTCAAGCGCTACATCATCCGCCGCGGTTCCATCTCCCTGAACGGGATTAGCCTCACGGTGGCCGAAAAGTTCGAAGATTCCATCCGCGTGTGCATCATCCCCGAGACGCTTGCCCGTACGAACCTGCGCAACTGGGTTGCCGGGACCATCGTGAACGTGGAAGTCGACATGCTCGGCAAGTACATCGAAAATTATTTGAAGGAACGTGACCTTGCTTAATACGATAGAAGAGGCCATAGAAGATTTTAAGAACGGCAAGTTTTTGATTGTGGTCGATGACGAAGACCGCGAGAACGAGGGCGATTTCGTTATCGCCGCCGAGAAGATTACGCCCGAAAAGGTGAACTTCATGCTCCACGAGGGCAGGGGCGTGCTCTGCTGCCCGCTCCCCATCAAGCGCTGCCACGAACTCAACCTCACGCGCCAGACCGCCGAGAATACCTCGATTCTGGGCACCCCCTTTACCATCATGGTCGACAAGATCGAGGGGTGCTCCACGGGTGTTTCCGCTCATGACCGTGCGGCGACCATTCAGGCTCTTGCCGACCCGAACTCCAAGCCGAGCGACTTCGGCCGTCCGGGGCATATTTCGCCCCTGTACGCGCAGGAAGAAGGCGTGCTCCGTCGCGCAGGCCATACCGAAGCTGCGGTCGACCTCGCGAAACTGGCCGGACTCCGTCCTGCCGCCGCCCTCATCGAGATCATGAACGAGGACGGCACCATGGCCCGCATGCCTCAGCTCGAGGAAGTGGCCAAGAAGTTCGGTCTCAAGATAATTTCCATCCGCGACCTCATCGACTACCGCCTCAAGAACGAGAAGCTGGTACAGCGTGTGGCCGCCCCGCACGTGCAGACCAAGTACGGCGATTTTACCGCGTATGCCTACAAGAGCAAGACCGACGGCGTGGAACACGTGGCCTGGGTCGCGGGCAACCCCGACTTCAGCAAGCCGGTGTACGTGCGCGTGCACAGCGAATGCCTTACGGGCGACATTTTCGGTAGCCTCCGCTGCGATTGCGGCGAACAGCTGGCTTCCGCAATGAAGTTCATCGGCGAGCATGGGGGAGTGTTCCTTTACATGCGCGGCCAGGAAGGCAGGGGTATCGGGCTTTGCAACAAGCTCCGAGCCTATGAGCTGCAGGAGAAGGGCATGGACACGGTCGAGGCGAACCTGCACCTCGGGTTCAAGTCCGATTTGCGCCAGTATGGTACGGGCGCGCAGATTCTTGCGGACCTCGGCGTGAAGGAAATGCGCCTGCTTACGAATAACCCGAGCAAGATTTCGGGCATTTCGGCCTACGGTCTCAAGATCGTGGAACGCGTTCCCATCGAAATCAAGCCGAACAAGGAAAACTTGTTCTACCTGCTCACCAAGCAGAAGAAGATGGGGCACCAGCTGCATGTGGCCGAAGAGTCCGGTGCATCGGCGTCCGATGCAAAAGTTTTAAAAGAGGATAAATAAGATGGCTAAAGAAATCAAGAATTCTCTCAATGGTTCTGGCCTCAAGATTGCGATTGCCGTCGCCCGCTTCAACGAGGTGGTGACGGACAAGCTCCTGGAAGGTGCGCTCCGTCAGCTTGAGCTGCTGGGTGTCGCCGACAAGGATGTCACCGTCGTGCGCGTTCCGGGCGCATTCGAACTCCCGGGCGTGTGCCGCAGGCTCGCTGATTCCGGCAAGTACGACGCCGTGATGGCCATCGGTGCGGTTATCCGTGGCGAAACTTCCCATTACGATGTGGTGGTGAACGCCTCTACCGGCGGTGTCGCAAGCATCGCGGCCGAAGGCAAGCTTCCCGTGATTCTCGGCATCCTCACGACCGATACCGTAGACCAGGCGATGAACCGTGCCGGCCTCAAGGCGGGCAATCTGGGTTCCAACTGGGCATCCACTGCCGTTGAAATGGCCAATCTCTATAAGTCCATCTAACAATTAAAGACTACGATTATGCAAAAAAGTTTTAGACCAGCTCGCGTATTTGCCATGCAGTTGTTGTACTCCATGGAATTGACGGGGCAGACGGTGGGCGAGGCGCTTCCGGGAGTTCTGGAAAGCCAACCCATTGATGACGACCAGAAAAAATATGGGATGAAGCTCGTGGACCTGGTTCTTGCCCATCGCGAAGAACTCGATGAGGATATCAAGACGTCCACGGTTCATTGGGAAATCGAGCGTATGGCGTGCCTCGACCGCATCGTCATACGCATTGCCATGGTGGAACTGCTCTATGTTTCCGATACGCCCATCAAGGTGGTGCTTTCGGAAGCCATCCAGATTTCTAGCAAGTTCAGCACCGCGGACTCGGGCTCGTTCGTGAACGGCCTTCTTACGGGTTTTATGCAGAAGCGCAACATTGTCGTAGGTTCGACGAAGGGAGGAAAAAAGAATGATTAAGGAAAAATGGATGAAGCATATTTTTGCGGGTATCACGGGCCTTGTCGCCCTGATCGTTTACTCGCTTACGATGGCTCCTACGGTAAGTTTTTGGGACTGCGGTGAGTTCGTTGCCTGTGCAAACACGCTGGGCATTCCGCATCCTCCTGGAACGCCGTTCTTTGTCTTCTTTGCCCGTGCCGTCATCGTGATTCTCCCGTTCGTGGGTGAAATCGCGAAGCGCGTGAACTACATCTCGGTGTTCAGTTCCGCGGCGACTGTCTATATTACGGCGCTGTTCGCCTGGGAATTCCTCGCTACCGTCCTCAAGACGGACGCCCTTGCCGAAAGGATTTCCGAAAAGGTCCGCAACATCGTGCTTGCGACTTCCGCTCTCGTTGCCGGCTTCCTCCTGACGTTCTCCGACACGTTCTGGTTCAATGCCGTCGAAGCCGAAGTCTATGGCCTCGCGATGTTCATCTTGATGCTCATCTCTTACCTCGGTCTCGTCTGGTACAACAAGCGCGAAGATTCTTCGAGCGACCGCATCCTTATCTTTATCTGCTACATCGCGTTCCTCGGCGTGGGTGCCCACCTCTACACGATGCTCACTATTCCGGCGGTATTCGTGCTGATGCTCGTTGCCCAGCCCAAGAAGATTTTTGAACGCCTGCCCATCTGGATTACGGGTACGCTCCTGTGCTCCGTGATTTACATGGTTTCCGCCTTCATTGAGATTTCGTTGGTTTGCCTTGTGGTGCTTGCGGTTCTCACGTTTGCAAAGCCGTTCTCCCCGAGGATGAACCATGCGGTGAAGCTTTCGCTCGCTTTTGCGTTCTTCGCCCTGATTGGCTACAGCACGCACCTCTACATTCCTATTCGTTCGGAACTCAACCCGATTATCGACGAAAACGATCCGGAAATCAACATCCGTGACGACCAGGGCAACCTGCAGCTCGGTAACCTCTTCAAGAGCGAAAACTGGGTCGCCTTCAACAACTTCGTTGAACGCAAGCAGTACGGTTCCGAAAGCATGCTGACCCGCGCGTTCTACCGCCGTTCCCAGCTGGCACACCAGGTGTTCTCCTTCCCGAACATGAGCTACGGTGGCTACCAGATGGCGCAGTACCTGCCTTACAAGGTGGGCGGCGTGAACTATGCGAACGGTGTCTATACCTTCGACAAGTCCGAGAACGTTCCTCTCGAAAGGTTCGGACACAAGTTCCCGACTCAGATGAGCTTCATGGGCGACAGGACATTCCCGCAGTTCTTGATTTTCTTGCTGTTTAACGGCCTGCTGGTCCTTGTCTGCGTATTCGTCTGCAAGCGCAACAGGCACCTGGGTATTTTCCTGTCCGTGCTCTACGGCCTTTGCTCTCTCGGTCTCCTGTTCTACATCAACTTCGCCGACGGTACGCGCATGGAACAGCGCGAACACGATTACTGGGTGAATGTGATGAACAGGAACGTGGCTGACCTCAATACCATGGGGGCGGGTATCGCGCAGGTTCCCGATCCGAACGACCTGATTGACCTCCGCCAGAAGATTGAAGTGGGCAAGTACCGCATCGATATGATGAAGCAGCGCGGTGCTTCCGCTGCCGAAATTTCGAAGGTTGAACGCGAAATCAATTCTTACGAAAGCTCCGCCGCATGGGCTAGCTGGAAGAAAATCGAGAACGGTTTTGCCCAGCGCGGGCTCCGTGCTCCGTTCCCGGAACCGGTTCATATGGAAGTGCGCGAACGTGACTACTTCTATACGCCTGCATTCATCTTCATGAGCATGATGTTCGGCCTCGGTGCCGGTATCCTCGTGCTCCTCGTCGCGACGACGGCTTCTACCGTTGCTCTTGCGACCCCGCTGGCTGCGGTTCTCGCCGTGATTTCCTTTGCGGTTCCCTGCATTTCGAACTACCAGGAACACGACCGTTCCGGCCTGTGGGTCCCGTGGGATTACGCTTACAACTTGCTGAACAGCTGCCGCCCGAATGCGATTCTCTTTACGAACGGCGATAACGACACCTTCCCGCTGTGGTTTGCGCAGGAAGTGGCCGGTATCCGCAAGGATGTGCGCGTGGTGAACCTCTCGCTCGGCAATACCGACTGGTACATCAAGCAGATGCTCGACAACGAGCCCGTTCTCAAGCTGAGCTATAACAAGAAGACCATCGACAGCGACATGGTGCTCGACAACAGCGTTGCCAATAACCCGAACCATCAGGTCTCTACCTGGGTGAACAAGGCGAACCGCCTGATGCCGCAGCTCAAGGCCCGTATCGAGAGCATGGAAGGCAAGGAACTTTCCCCGGCTGATTCCGCCAAGCTCCTCACGTTCAAGACGCACTACCAGGTGTGGGATGCATTTGTCGACTGGGCGAAGCGCACTCGCAGCGGCATGATGCTCACGCAGCACAAGCTCGTTATCGACCTTGCCCTGCAGAACATGGACAAGCCTATCGAAATCTCCACGACGGTCGGTACCTCGAACTTCATGGGTCTCGAAAAGTACATGGTGCAGGAAGGCCTTGTCTACAACCTCGTGAAGGGTGACCTCAACCCGAAGCGCAATGCCTTCGACGCGAAGTACGCGGCCGACCTCATCGACAGCGTCTACAAGTTCCGCGGCCTTGGCGATGGTACAGCCTACATCAATGACGAAACTCAGCGCTTGCTTTCGAGCTACGTTTCGCTGTACCTCCAGATTTCGTTTGATGCACGCGAAAAGATTGCGGCGCTCCGCACGAGCAAGCCTTTCACGGCCGAGAAGAAGGCTGCAGCCGACAGCCTCTGCACCGCAGCCATCAAGTACCTCGACCTGGGTAAGAAGCAGTTCAGCGATGAATGGCGCGTGTACTGGGCCGCAGCGTTCGTCTACGACATCGTGGGCGAGAGGCAGAAGGCCCTGGATTACCTCGACGAAGGCTTGAAGAACGTTCCCGAATACGACGAAGGCGGCCGCGCCAGGCTCCTGATGAGCGTGGAACAGATCAAGCACAGCCCCGAAAAGCCGATGGTTGTCGAAGAGGAAACGAAGCCCGCAGAACCGGTGGATTCGGCTACGTCCGATTCTGCGCCGGTTGTTGCCGCCGCCAACTAGCCTAGAGGTGCCGTGATGGATTTAAGCATGGTCATTCCGGTCAAGGAAGAAAGCGAAAACCTTCCGGAACTGCTGAAAGAAATTGTTGCCGCCATGGAGCCCACGGGCTTCACTTACGAGGTTATCGCCATCGACGACGGCAGCCGTGACAATACGTGGGAAGTTCTCGAGAACCTCTCGCGCGAATACCCCTTCCTGAAGGGATTCCGTTTCCAGTTCAACTGCGGCAAGGCCGACGCTCTCGCCTTCGGTTTCTCGAAGGCGACGGGTCGCTACGTGGCGACCCTCGATGGCGACCTGCAGGATGATCCGCTCGAAATCCCGAAGATGATAAAGATTCTGGAAGAGGGCTACGATCTCGTCTCGGGCTGGAAGGTCCGCAGGCTTGACCCGTGGCACAAGACGCTTCCTTCGAAGCTTTTCAACCTGACGGTTTCCGCCGTGTGCGGCAAGCGCCTGCACGATTTCAACTGCGGCATCAAGGCTTATCGCCATTCCGTGGTGCGTTACATCGAACTCTACGGCGATTACCACCGCTTTATTCCCGTGATGGCCAAGTGGCAGGGCTTCCGCATTACCGAGATGCCCGTCGCGCACCGCGCCCGCGTTCACGGGGTTTCCAAGTACGGCATTTCGCGTCTCGTTTCCGGGTTCCTCGACCTGGTTTCGCTCATGTTCATGCGCAGTTTCTCGGCCAAGCCGCTGCATTTCTTTGGCTTGATCGGCCTGGTGTTCTTGGCGCTTGGCTTGGGCGTGTGCGGTTACTTTGGTTATGAATGGTTCCAGACGGGAGCCATGCATGTACGTCCCTTGCTCCTTGCCGGCGGTTTTTCGCTGGTGATGAGCGTTCAGTTCTTTTCGCTCGGGCTTCTTGCCGAGATGCTCAACGGTCGCAAACGCAGAATTTATCCTATAGCCGAAACTTTTGGCGAGTGAGTTTTGTAGATTATTGCGTGTAGGAGTATAGATATGGTGTTCCCTAAGAGTCTTGTCATCATTCCCACTTACAACGAGAAGGAAAACATCCTCCTCATTATGTCGGCTATTCTGGAACAGAACAGCTGCCTCGAAGTCCTCGTTGTCGATGACGGCAGCCCCGACGGCACTGGTGACCTTGTGGAAGCGGAATCTGCGAAGAACCCGCGCGTTCACCTGATCCGCCGCAAGGGAAAGATGGGCCTCGGCTCCGCCTACGTGACGGGGTTCAAGTGGGCTCTCGAACGCGACTACCAGCGTGTTTTCGAGATGGACGCTGACTTCAGCCACAGTCCTTCTGACCTGAACCGTTTCCTGGAATCGGCCGAAAAAGCCGACCTGGTGCTCGGCAGCCGTTACCAGAACCACCGCATCAGCGTGGTGAACTGGGACTTGCGCCGCCTTATTTTGAGCTATGGTGCGAACGTCTATACCCGTATCGTGACGGGACTTCCGATTAGCGATGCGACCGGCGGTTTCAAGTGCTTCCGCCGCGAGGCCCTGCAGGCCTTGAACCTCGACAAGATGAAGAGCGACGGCTATTGCTTCCAGATTGAGACTACCTTCAAGATTTGGAAGAAGGGCCTCCGCGTGAAGGAAATTCCCATCGTGTTTGCCGACCGTACCCGTGGTACGTCCAAGATGAGCGGCGGCATCATTTCCGAAGCCTTCTTCCTTGTCCTGAAACTGCGTCTCGGTCTGGCATAGCGCCCATGTATTCTTGTTCCGTCATTATTGTTGCTTACAATTCCTGCGACTTTATCCCGGCTTGTCTCAAGTCCGTGCGCGACGCGTGTGCGGGTATCGACTCCCAGATAATAGTCCTCGATAATGGTTCCAAGGAACCGATCCTGCCCGAAATCAAGAAGTTTTTCCCGGAGGTCCTCTGGCTGAATTCCGAGGAAAATCTGGGGTTCGGCAGGGGGTGCAATTTTGCGGAAAAGCAGGCGACAAAGCCTTACCTGTTCTTTATCAATCCCGATACGGTCGTTTCGCGTGATTCCTTTACCAAGGTGCTCGACTTCATGGAGGAGCATCCGGAATCGGGTACGGTGGGGTGCCGCATCCTGAATGAGGATGGTTCCATCCAGTGGGCCTGCCGCCGTTCTTTCCCGACGATTGTCTCGGCGGTTTCCAAGACCATCGGGCTTGCCGCTCTGTTCCCGAAGAACAAGTTGCTCGCCTCGTACAACATGACGTATGCGGATCCTGATGAGGTTACTGAGGTCGATGCCATTAGTGGCTCGTTCTTCTGCATGCGTCGCGACGTGTATGAGAAGCTCAACGGCTTCGACGAAGATTTCTTCATGTACGGCGAGGATTTGGACCTTTGTTTCCGCACGAAGCAGATGGGTCTCAAGAACTACTACACGCCGGTCACGAACATCCTGCATTTTAAGGGCCAAAGCTGCCGTACACGCCGTTGGGGGTCTTACGTGGACTTCTACAAGGCGATGCTCATCTTTGTGAGAAAGCACAAGGACCTTTACTTTGTTCCGAATTTCCTCGTGTCGTTCGGTATCCTGTTTGCGGCGTTCGTGGGCATGTTCTCTCGCCTGATTCCGAAGTTCTGGAAGATGTTCCTCGATCTGGGTGTGATTGCAGTGTGGGCTCTTGTGTTTTTGCCCGGCTTGGGAAACGATGGATGCATTTTTACACCCATTAAGGAATCCATAGGGGTGATAACGACGTTTGAAGACTGGTGGCTTGTCGGCTTGGTCGCTATTATTAATATGGTCTTTCTTGTTTTCCGTGGGGAATACACAGAATCCAGCCTCAAGGGCGAAAAGTTCTTGCGGTACCTTGTGCCGCTGAACCTTCTTGCCGTTGGGGGGTATGAGGTGTTCCGTTACTTTTCCCAATTTTCTTATGGCCCGGGAGACAGGTCTACAATCTATTCCAGTATTGGGTGGTGCGCCTATGTCGTCTGTTCCAGCCTCCTTATCCCGCTAGCGCTTCTCGCTTGGCGCCGCGTCGCATTTTGGATAAACTATTTTTACCGCATATTCGCCAAGAAGCGCCACCGTTCCATCTTGCTTGGCGGCCGTGAAGATTCCCTGTCGACCTGGTTCGATAGCTACAACGTGATTCCGGGAATCGAAATTCTTGGTTGCGTGAGCGGCGAACCCGACAAGATTAGCGAAGAAAACCGTCAGCACCTCCTGGGGCCGCTTTCGGATATGGAATCCATTTGCAACCGTACCGGTTGCCGCGAACTCCTGGTCGTCTCGAATTTTTCGGGTTATCGCGAGGATTTCAACATGGAATGGCTCGAAAAACTGGGCCTGAAGGTGTTTTTGCTCATAGGAAACGGCAAAAACGGCAATTTTGCCCTCGTAGACCTCAAATATTTGCGCTAAGGTTAACCCTTTCTTCAAAAATTGAGTTATTTTTATGTCAATCATAAGTGGTTGATTATAAAGGTTTTATGTTCGATTCTAAACTTTTGGATATTCTCTGCTGCCCTGAAACTAGGGAAAAGCTTTCTTTGGCGGATGACGCCCTTCTTGGTCTCCTGAACGGGGCCGTTTCCGCAGGTACTCTCAAGAACGCCGCTGGCGAAAAAATTTCAGAACCTCTGGCCGAAGTGCTAGTGAACGCGGGGGGCACTCGTGCCTACATCGTTCGCGATGGCATTCCGGTCCTTTTGGCTGACGAAGCTATTCCGCTTCCCTTGGAGGGATAAATGGCTGTTACACTGGATACCCTGAAAAAGTCCATCGGCAAGAAGAAGGCCAAGTCCATGGCCTTCGCCTGGCTGGCGGACTACGAAAACATGGCTGGCGATGTGGATAACGCGCTCGCGCGTGTCGATGCCGGCTTGCAGATGTATCCCGGCGATATCCCGGGTATGCTGGTCCGCTCCAAGATCTTGTTCCAGAAGGGACGCTTCAAGGAATGTATCAAGGAATGCGAAAAGGTCCTTGAGAAGGAGCCGTTCTGCCTTTCTGCGCAAAAGCGCATGGGCGAGGCCTACGAACAGATGGAAAACCTCGATGAACGCAATCGTTGCTTCCGTCGTGTACACGACATGGATCCGCTCGATATGTTCTGGAAGGAAGAGTACGAAACCGTCTCGGATACCGCTGCCGTAGCCGGTGCCGTGGCTGGCGCTGCCGCCGCCGAGGCTCTGGGCGATGCCGATTTCTCTATGCCCGACTTTGCCGACATGGGCGAACCGCAGGCGCAGGAATCGGCTGAGGCTGCAGCTCTCAGTACTGCTGAGCAGAAGCCCGCCGAGGATGATTCCCCGTTCTCGAAGTCTCTGGATATGAACCTCGACGCTCCTGCCGAAGATTTCGGAAGCCGGAGCTCATCTCCGTTCTCCGCATCGCTTGGTGGCGATGACGAAGATCCGTTTGCCGCGCTCGCCGCCCTGGGTGGCGATGACAATTCCGTCGAGGAATCGGCGATGGATTCGCTGCAGCAGTCCCTGAATACCGCCCTTTCCGAGGCCAGTGCCGAGGCGGCATCCCAGAATGATATCCCTGCCGGTGAAGAAATTTCGGGCCACGACGTGGGCTCTGCGTTTGCCGACCTGTTCGGCGAAGAAGACGATCTGGATTCTCTGGGTGGAGGTTCCTCGCAACCGGCGTTCACGCCGGCAAAGCCTGCCGCTCCGGCAGAACCTGTGAACGCGTCTCCGTTTACGCAGTTCGATTTGCCGTCTACACTCGAAGACGAACCGCAACAGCCGGAACCGGCTCCCGCAAAGAGCGTGTTCGGAAATGAAATTGAAGACAAGCCTCAGTCCGTGGACAGCGCGTTCAATGACATCTTTGGCGAAGATGAACTTCCCGAAGAATTGCCGCCGTCTGCGCCCGCTGCTCCTGCCGCACCGCAACAAAAGGTGAACCTGGATACGTGGAACCCCGAACCTGCGGATGCGGGTGGGCTCTTCCAGAAGTCCGCTTCTGCCGACATGGGATTCGGTGCGAGCGAGGACTCGCTTACTCTTGAAGAACCGGCACCCGAAGTGAAGCCGGAAAAGACTCTTGACCTTCCTGCGGAAGATCCCGCCGACAAGCCCCAGAGCTTGGATAGCGCGTTTGCCGATATCTTCGGTGAAGACGAACTTCCCGAGGAACAGCCTGCGGCGAAGCCCGCGGAAAAACCGGCAATCGAAGAAAGCATGCTTTCGCTCGATGAACCGGCTCCCGCAAAGGCCGAAGTTTCCGATGAACTGGACCTCTCGGGCTGGGCTCCCGGTGGCAATGTCGCTGACGAACCGGCAGCCGAAGTGCCCGCTGTGGAACCGATAGCCGTGGAACCCGTTGTGGAACCGGCTCCCGCTGCTGCGCCTGAGGCTCCTGCCGCCGAAGCGAAGTCCGCATTCGACGGTGAAGGCTTCGGTATCGACAAGGCGTTCGATGAACTGTTTGCCGAGAAGGATGAACTTCCGGATGAATCCGCCGCCAAGACGGCCGCCGTGCCGACTTCTGATAAAGTAAGCGCCGTCGGAGTTGCCGAAAAGCCCGCCCAGAATGTGGCGATTGAAAAGGAAGAACTTGACCGCGAGATGGGTGCGGCATTCTCCTCGCTGTTTGCCGACGAAGACAAGTTTGTCCCCGAAGACAAGCCCGCGGTTGAAGCCCCGACTCAGGAAGATACGGGCGCGAAGATCGAGGAGGCTCCTCTTGCGGATGTCGCTCTCGAAGCCGATCTCGACAAGTCCTTCAACAACCTGTTTGGCGAAGACTCTCTGCCCGATGAATCTGCGGCAAAGACTTCCGCTCCTGCGGTAAATGCGACCGTGGCTCCGGCTGCGCCTGCCGCCGATCCGATTCCCGAACTTTCTAGCCGGTCGTCCGATTTGGAAAGCCTCGAATCCGAATTCTCCGGGGCGTTCAAGCAGTTGTTCAATACCGATGACGATTCCCTGGACGAAAAGCCCGTGCCTCCGAGCAACAAGGGCGTCGACTTCCTGATGTCGGGCGATTCCGACGATGAAGTTTCCGCTGGGCTCGTTACCGACCCGACAGCGCCTTTGGACAAGTTGCCCCCCGATATTGACGAGAGTTTGAATACGCCGACGCTTGCCGAAATCTATTTTGAACAGGGACTTTACGGGAAGGCTCTGGATATTTACCAGGATTTGGCCCGCAAGGAACCCGGAAACAAGGCCATCGCGCAGCGCTTGGCCGAGATAGAGGCAGCTTACCAGAACAGGTTCGGAGGTGGCATTAATGGCAGATCTTAAGATTGAACAGTTGTTGCGTGCGATGGTGGAATACAAGGCTTCGGACTTGCATATCCGTGCCGGCGTTCCGCCTATTTACCGTATCAACGGCTCTTTGACTAAGTTGTTCGAAACCCGAGTCGATTCGGCCATGATGGATTCCTTCCTGGACGATATCATGAACCGCGACCAGAAGCAGCGTTTCGAGGCGAACAAGGAATGCGACTTCGCCGTGGGCGCCCGCGATATGGGCCGTTTCCGTGTGAACGTTTTCCGCCAGCGCGGTACCATCGCTATGGTTATCCGCCATATCAAGGCCAAGATTCCCGCGTTCGAGGAACTTCATTTGCCCGATGTCATTCGCGACATGGCGCTTACGCGCCGCGGTCTCGTGCTTGTTACGGGTACGACGGGTTCGGGTAAATCGACGACGCTCGCTTCCATGCTGGATTACATCAACCAGACGGAACCGGTGAACATTATTACGGTTGAAGACCCTATCGAATACCTGTATCGCGACAATATGGCGATTATTTCGCAGCGTGAAATTGGCGTGGATACGCTTTCGTATGCGAACGCGCTGCGTGCAGCCTTGCGTCAGGATCCGGACGTGCTCCTGGTGGGCGAAATCCGTGATCTCGAGACGATGCAGATTGCGCTTACCGCCGCCGATACGGGCCACATGGTGTTCGCGACTATCCATACGACGAACGCGACTGAAACTATCCAGCGTGTGCTCTCGATGTATCCGCCGCACCAGCACGATGAAATCCGTATCCTTCTTTCCGAAGTGCTTGCGGGTATTATCTCGCTCCGCCTTTTGCCGACTGCCGATGGCAAGGGCCGCGTGCCCGCAGCCGAGGTGCTCGTGAATACGGCCGCCATTAAGGAATACATCCGCGACAAGGATAAGCTTTCGATGGTGGAACACGCCATTGCCGAAGGCCACATGCAGTACCGCAGCCAGACATTCGACCAGGCTTTGCTCGAACTCTACAGGACGGAACAGATTACGTTGGAAACGGCTATGAATGCGGCGACCAACAAGGACGATTTCGACCTCAAGGTTCGCGGTATTTCAGGCACGTCCGACCGCGGCTGGATGTAGTTTTCTTTCCCTGCATTTTTTTAAGGCTCTTGAAGTATGTTTGCTTCAAGAGCCGTTTTGTTCGCTCACACAATCACTTCGTTCCAGTGTTCGCTTAACGAAACGGCTCTCTACGCAAAAAAAGAAAAGAGTGTATCTAAAAAGGAATGTTTGTTGCAGGGAAAATGTTGTTTGTCTGCACTGCGAAGCCCTTGTGATTGTTAATCCCTACGGGCTTCGCGAAAGTCGGGTAATTAATTAAACGGCTATAGATGCTGGAAATGTTTGCTTCAAGAGCCGTTTTATTTCAATGCGGGCATTTTTCGTACACGAAGGGATTGTGGTTGCCTTGTACCTTGAAGATACGGCGGTCACGCTCGCATTCCTTTTCCGTGACGGGGTACATCTTGTCCCAGGCTTCGAATAGTTTGCGGTCCTGGTTCGAAAGCTTTACGCCGTAGGTCTTTTCCATGTAGAAACTGGCGCGGGCGATGATTCCGCGGGCTTCTTCGCGGGGCTGCGCCTTCTTTTCTTTGAAGTCGACGATGGTCTTGCAGGCGCCGTACATGGGTTCGGGATTGTTGGTCCACTGGCTGTACATGAAGTTGCTGCGGTCGCCGTTGATTTCGCCGATGGCGGGGTAGAGGTTGTGCATGTCGCCTTCCATCAGCTTGAACGTGGTGTCGTTTACGCTGCAGTTTTTGCGGCCTCCGTCCTTCCAGCAGGGCAGAAAGTGCCCCATGTTGTGGGCCGTTACCATGTGCTCCCATTCGATGCGTTCGGCGCGCTTGAAACTTTTGCGGTTCGGGTTTTCGCGCGGTTTGAAGTCGCAACTCGAAAAGTCGACGTTCTTCTTGTCGTCGTATCTGCAGCCGCAATAGAGAGTCTCTTGCAGCTCGCCGTAGTACACGCGTCGCAATTGCTTGCTCGCGTCGCGGTAGTTGTAGTGTTGCGGGGCCGCCGTCGGGTCGACGCGCGCTTCGGAGTACGTCGCAAAAATCGCGACCAAGGAAAACGCAAAAACGACGGCGCAACGCATGGGCTTGAAGGCGTTAATCATATAAGTAATAAAAATTGTAAAGATGTTGTTGGAAATTATAGCATTTAGTTAATAGTTAGTAGTTGCTAGTTACTAGAATATCAGGTTATAAGAAGCTTCTTGATTTAAACGATACTAGCAACTAATAACTCTGAACTTAGAACATGTGCGATATAAACTGTTTGTTGCGGGCGTTTTCTAAGCTCTGCCAACTAAGCTTTGTCAACTAAATTCTTGATAAAGATAATCACTAGTAACTAGGAACTCAGAACTAGAAACTATATTTGACGCATGCAATCTGCTGGAATTGAATATCTGGAATCGCGCCTGATGTTCGGGATGGTTCCCGGACTCGAATCGACGCGCGCGCTTTGCGATGCACTCGGTAATCCCGAAAAAAAGTTCAAGTCAATCCATGTGGTCGGTACCAACGGGAAGGGCTCCACGAGTTACTATCTGGCGGGTATCTTAAAGGCGCATGGACTCAAGACGGGACTGTACGTGAGCCCGCATCTGGTGAACCTGCGGGAACGAATCCGTATCGATGACGTGCAGATTCCTGCTGCGGTTCTGGACCGCCTGCTGTTGCAAGTGAAATCTGCTGCGCAGTCCGTGTCGAGGGAGCGCATCGCCGCGGGTGGTGTCGCGCTGGAACCCACCTTTTTTGAGGTGCTCACGCTTGTCGCTTTCTTGTACTATGCTGAAAGCGGAATCGATGTCGCCGTGCTCGAGGCGGGTATGGGCGGCAGGCTCGATAGCACAGCTGTCGCTGGCGGTGAAATCGCGGTCGTGACGAGCATCGGGCTGGAGCATACGGAAGTGCTTGGGCCTACGGAGTCCGCCATTCTTCGCGAGAAGATGGGTGTCGCGGGCGATACGCGCGAACGCGCCTGCGGGAAGACGTTTATCGTTGGCGGCATTTCGGGCGCATTGCTCGAAGAAGCGCGTGAATACGCCTCGGAACTCGGGTGCAATTGCGTTGTTCCCGAAATATGCGAGGATGTTCGGCTCCCGAATCTCGGGCACCACTATATCGAGAATGCGAGCCTCTCGCTTGCGGCCGCGGAATTGTTCCTGAATTCTTTAGATGGCGCGCATCCCGTGGTTTTCAATCCGGAACTTGCCCGCACCGTGCTGAAGTCGCGCTCGTGGGCGGGGCGCATGCAGGTGCTCGCGGGCCCGGACGGCAGGGCGCGTGTCATTCTGGATGGGGCGCACAATTCGCATGCGGTACGCCGTCTGGTCGAAACCTTGTGCGAATACTACCCGAATGCAAAATTCCATTGCCTGTTCGGCGCCCTCAAGGACAAGGACGTGGGCGAAATGCTCAAGATGATGGCCCCGCACGTTTCGCACTGGCATATCACCAAGACGCCGTACCCGCGTTTCCGTGAACTCTCGGACTTGCGCGCCGAAATGGAAGCGCTCCACCTTCGCGTATCAAGCGAGGGCATGCTTTCCCGCGGTCACTTGGAGCAGGTTTTGCGCGGGTGCAGCATGGACATCCGTAACGACGGCCTGCCGCTTTTGATAACGGGAAGCCTCTACATGCTTGGCGCCTGCATCGAAATATTGAAGGACGATTTCGCGGAACTCGCTTTCTTTAGGGGCATGGATCCCTCGACAAACGAGCACCGCTGACCGGCGCACGTAAAAACATCGAAAATGCGCCGCTTCTAGAAAAAAGATGCGACGTCCTTAACGCACGACGGATTCTACGGTTCCGTCCTTGAAGCGCGTTTGCAAAAGGTCGCCCGGAGCGAGCTGAGCCGCATTGCGGACGAACTTGCCGTTCTTGTCGAGCGTGAGCGTGTAGCCTTTGGCGATGATGTTCTGCGGATCTACGCCCTTGACTTTCGTTTCGATGAGCTCGAAGCGCGTTTTCTCGAGGTCGAGAATCTTGCGCGAACCCTGCTTCAAGCCTTCCGCATTGCGGTCGATGCGTGCGAATTCGTCGCGCAGCACGAACCTCGTGTCTTTCTGGAGGTTGGCGCGGATAAGGGCGTGCTTTGTCTTTTCGGCCTGGATGCGTGCGGAAACTTTTTGACTGAGCCGCAGTCCCGCGCTGTTCAGTTGCTGCGTGCAGTTGGCAAGCGTGAGCCTCGTGGCGTTTGCAATTTCTTTTGCCGTCTCTATAAGCTTGCTCCAGCTCTCCATCGCAATTTCGACAATGCGCTTGGCGCAATCCGTCGGCGTGATGCAGTAGACTCCCGCCACCTCGTCGAGCAGGCTCCGGTCGATTTCGTGCCCGATGCCCGTGAATACCGGGATGGGGTAGTTCGCTACCGCGCGGCAGAGCGCTTCGCTGTCGAAGTAGTTCAAGTCCGTCTTCGCGCCGCCTCCGCGCACGATGCACACGATGTCGATTTCGTCGTTGTCGCGCAGGGTTTCGAGCGCGTTGAGTACGCTTGCCTCGGTGGAGTTCCCTTGCATGGTGGCGAATACGGGCACGACCCTGAACTTGAAAGGCGAGGCGTCGAGCCTTGTGGTAAAATCCTTGTAGGCCGCGGTGTTTTCGCCGGTGATGAGCCCGATGCATAACGGCATCAGGGGCAGGGGGAGCAACTTGTTCTTTTCGAGCAGGCCTTCGCTCGCTAGCCGCTTCAATATGGCCATGCGCGTGAGGGCGAGTTCACCGAGCGTGTAGACCGGGTCGATGTCGAGAATCTTGGCCTGCAGTTTTCCGCTCGGGATATAGACTTCCGCCTTGATCTGGAGGCAGACCTTGAGTTGTTCCTTGATGGTGAATGGCGTCGCCGCGGTTTCCGTTTTGGCGCGGAGGGCCGCAAACTGGCCCGCGAAGCAGGTGAGGTCTACGGTCGCGATGGGCTTGACGTTGCCTTCCTCGAAATCCGCGATGCTGATGTAGACGACCTTGCCTTTTTCCGTGAGGCGGGTGATGACCCCGTGCACCCAAACCGCCGGAGTTTCGGCAAGCTTGTTCCGGATCGATGTCATGTACTGCATGACCGAGAATGTGCGTACGGGCTGGTCCATGATGGAACGATAGCAATTTTGTGAAAGGACGCGCCCGATAACCTCCAATGCGAAAAGTAAATTTTTATTTACTTATTTTTGATAAATTATCGAAAAAAGCCAATAGAATTGTATTTATAAATGGATTGTGGTCTAATTTTGGGGGTCTTTACTATATTTCTTTTGCGATTGGTTTAACATTATAAGGAGTTTTTGATGAAATACCGATTCTTTGCAGCGGGTCTTGCCGTTACGGCGCTCGCATTTCTGTCCGGTTGTGCCGGAAGCGTAAATGCCACCAAGTCGATTGATTTTGCCGACGCAAACAAGGCTATTGCCGAAGAGGCTAAGGCCGATGCCGCCCAGATGGAAGCGACGAATGCGAAGCTTGATTCCGCCAAGGCCCTGCAGGCCGAAGGTGAAGAAGAACAGGCCGCAGCCCTTGCCGAACAGAGCGTTCTTGAATACAAGCTCGCTGTAGCGAACGCCGAACGTGACGCTGCGAAGAAGGAAGACGAACGCGTCGAGAAGGAACTCCGCGGCGACGTCGAAAGAAAACTTATTTACCAGAGCATCCTTGACAAGGAAGTGAAGAACGGAGGGGCCAAGTAATGAAGATGAAGAACCTGTTTGCCATTAGCGCATTTGCCGCATCCCTCTGCTTTGCCGAAGATGCTGCTCCGGCTGCCGAAGCCACTGAAGTTGCCCAGCCGAGCGTTGTTGAAACCTGCGTTGCCTCGCTCGATGCCGCTGCTAAGGATATTCCTGCGAATGCGATTGCTGCAAAGTATACTCTTGCCGCCGCCAAGGCTGCCGTCGCTAACCTGGAAGCCGCCTTCAAGGACGATCCTGAATCGGAAGAAACTCAGGCTCTTGCTGCCAAGTGCGATATCTATGCGAAGATCGTGACGGCCCAGGCCGAAACGCAGAAGTATCGCAACCATACCGCATCGAACTGGGAAAAGCGCGCCGCCACGGCCCGCTCCATCGAAGCTATCCAGGAACAGATTAGCCAGGCCCGTAGCGGTAAGGTGAACGACCTCGAAGCCGAAAAGGCCAAGATGAAGGACCAGGAAGCCCGCCTCCAGGCCGAAATGCAGCAGAACCAGGAAAAGTTCCAGGCTGAAGCCGCCGCCAAGGAAGCCGCCCTCAAGGCCGCCAGCGAACGCGAAGCCAACCTCCAGAAGCAGCAGGCCGACTTGCAGAAGCAGCAGGCTGACCTGCAGAAGCAGCTCGAGGCCGAAAAGAAGGCTCTCGCCGAGGAACGCGCCAAGGCCGAAGCTCGCCAGGCCGAAGCCATGAACAAGCTGAACGAACTCCAGTCCAAGCTCATCCAGGTGACGAAGGACGCTCGCGGTATTATCCTCTCCATGAGCGATATCCTGTTCGACGTGAACAAGGCTTCCCTCAAGGCCGACCTCAAGACGAGCCTTGCTAAGGTTGCCGGTATCCTTTCCGTGTACCAGCAGTTCAACGTCTCTATTGAAGGTAACACCGACAACACGGGTTCCGAAGAGCACAACATGAAGCTCTCGCAGCAGCGTGCCGACAACGTGATGAAGTTCCTCGTGGACCAGGGTATCGACGCTGGCCGCCTTACCGCCAAGGGTCTCGGCATGAGCATGCCGATTGCCGACAACAAGACGAAGGAAGGCCGCCAGAAGAACCGCCGCGTGGACCTCGTTATCCAGGACAAGGCCCTGCAGCAGAACGTCGAACCGGCTGCCGAAGCTGCTGAACCGGCTGCCGCTCCCGAAGCGAAGTAGTCCTATGGCAAAGACCGTTACCGCCATGGAGGCGAGGCAGAACTTCGGGAACCTCCTGAACCAAGTCTCGCTCCAGCAGGAAGAAGTCGTAATCGAGCGTGCCGGCAAACCGCTGGCCCGCCTCGTGAACGTCGACTCCCCGGATCGTGGCGGTAAACTGGACTTCCGCGATATCGGCAAGCTCCCGAACGGAATTTGGGAAGAGCGCTAGGCCGCGGGTTTTCTTTGCCTGCGGTGGACTGCGCGGCCCCCTTGCCATATGGCCAGAATCTTTGTATATTCTGTAACATGAGAAATATCCTTAACCTTCGACTTCTACTTAGCATCGCACACGAAGCGAGGTTTTAGGCTATTTCAAGGATTTACGAATAGGAATTAACTTAAAGCGCCCGCTTCTGATGTGAAGCGGGTTCTTTTTTGTGGTGAAATGCTATTTTTGAACTGAAAAAAGGAACTTTGCGGCGCATGGAAGCCGGCAAGGAGATGAAAAATGAACGAGAATAAGAACGCAAGACAACCCTTCTTTTACGACGTCACGCTGCGCGACGGCAACCAGGCGCTCCCGAAGCCCTGGAACAATGCGCAGAAGAAGGACGTGTACCTGCAGCTGTTGAAGCTCGGGGTGCAGGGTGCCGAGGTCGGTTTCCCGGCATCGTCTGAAATGGATTTCGAGTCTTGTAAGGAACTGGCGCAGCTCACCGCGAAGATGGCCGAAGAAGGCGACGAGGTGGCAAAGCGCGTCGTGGTTTCGGGCCTGGCCCGCTGCGTGGAAAGCGATATCCAGCGCTGCTGGGAAGCCGTGCAGTTCGCTCCGCATCCGCGTATTCATACCTTCCTCGCGACAAGCCCGCTCTCCATGGAGCACGTGCTGCACCTGACCCCTGAACAGGTCAAGGAGAAGGCGGTTCATTGCGTGAAGTTCGCGAAGTCGCTCGTGGGCGACAAGGGCGACGTGGAATTCAGCGCCGAGCACTTTGGCGACTGCCTCGAGAATATGGACTTTGTTATCGACGTGCTGAAGGCCGTGGTCGAAGCCGGTGCGACGACCATCAACCTGCCGAACACGGTGGAACGCTACCGTCCGCTCCTGTACGTGAACCAGATCAAGCAGGTGTACGAGGCTCTGCCGAAGGACATCACGATTTCTGTGCACTGCCACAACGACCTGGGCATGGCGACCGCCGCCACCGTCGAAAGTTTCTTCGTGGGTGCGACCCAGTTGGAAGTTGCCTTGAACGGCCTGGGCGAACGCTGCGGCAACACGAACTTCTACGAAGTCGCTGTCGCGCTGCACAACTCCGGCGTGGATACCGGCCTGCACATGGAACGCATTTACGAAACGGCCATCCTGATTTCCCAGTGGTCGGGTGTCAACATCTATGCCCGCGCTCCGTTGATCGGCGCCGAGGCCATCGTGCACCGTAGCGGCATCCACCAGGATGGCGCCAGCAAGACGAAGGACATGAAGAAGGGCGCCTACCGCCCGATCGACTACTCCATCATCGGCCGCCACCAGAACGACGCCCTGAGCTTCACGAGCCAGAGCGGCCGCACCGCCGTGTACGAGATTATCACGAAGTTCGGCTACAAGATGACGCTCGCCGAAGCTGCCGAACTGCAGCCGGTATTGAAGGCCTGCAGCGAGAAGGAAGGCGAACTGAGTGCCGAGCGCGTGCTGGACGTGTTCCGCGAGCAGCGCGTGAACGTGAACGGCCGCCTGGTGTTCAACAACATCGAGGTCATCCCCGACGAGAACCGCTTCATCTTCCACTTCAAGAAGGACGGCGAGGCGCTGGTGAAGTCCGTGACGGCAGAAGGCCCCATCGAGGCGGCCCTGATGCTCATGCGCGAAATCGGCATGCCGGTCGAACTCGTGAAGTACCGCCAGCTGGTTGTGCCCGAGAAGGACAAGCTGTGGGCGGGCCGTGGCCTGAGCCGCATTGTGCTGAAGGCGAACGGAACCGAGGTCGAAGGCCGCGGCGTCTCTAGCGATACGCTCAAGGCGAACATGCGCGCCCTCTTCGGCGGCGTGAACCTCTTGTACAAGAAGTAGCCTATGCTCGAACCGTTAACCCGCCCCTTTAAAAGGCACTACGACAAGTACCGCGGAAAACTCGATGGTTTTGTCGGCCCTGTCAAGGAATCCGTGTCCAAGTTGATGGACATGATTCCGAATGGGGAGGCGTTCGCCGGTTCCGAGGATATGGCTGAAGCCGCCGAAGGTGATGTTGTCAAGTCTGGCTTCAAGGCTAAACTGAAAAACTTCAAGCAGTCTCTCAAGGGCCTCTCCGATTTTCAGAAACTCATCTTGCTGACCATCGCAGTCGTGCTCCCTGCGGGAATCCTGATTTCGATTATGGTTGTCGGCTTCATTAAAAAAAGGAAGCGTTAAGGACTAGTTCTAATGAAAAAGAATACCTTGAAATCTATTCTTTGTTGTAGCGCCTTGGCACTGTTCTTTGCCGCCTGTGGCGATGACGATTCGAGCAATCCGGTTGTAGACGAAGAACTTTCTTCTAGCGAACAGGAAACGCTCAGCTCCAGCGGTAATCAAGACGCTTCGAGCGGTTCGAAGGATTCTTCGGGCACTTCAAGCTCGTCGGCCTCTTCGTCGGGCGCATCTTCGGGATCGACGGATTCCTCGTCGGGAACGTCTTCGGCATCATCTTCTGGTTCTTCTTCAAATTCTGAATCGTCGGCCTCCGTTTCTTCGAGTTCAGTTTCCTCGAGTTCGAGCCGGACTTCGACGGGCGATGTCGAAGCGAAAATCATGCCTTCGGGAACATACGATTGCACAAAGTATAAGTGCGTCACGACGGCATCCCTGAACCAGACCATGCTTGCCGCAGGTGACTACGGCGAATTCCTCGACGAAAGAGATGGCCAAGTTTACAAGACAATCCAGATTGATTTCCAGACATGGATGGCGCAGAACCTGAACTACGATACTACGGGTAGTTTCTGCTATAGGGATGACAGCACCTACTGCGACAAGTACGGTAGGATGTATTCATGGAAAACGGTCACCGGCAGGAAGGATTGCGGATACAACACCTTATGTTCTTTGCCGCCCAGCGTGCAGGGCGTATGCCCGGATGGTTGGCATTTGCCCTCGCGTGAAGAATGGATTCGCCTGTTCGACGATGTCGGTATTTTTGGAATCGGTTCCAGTAGCAATTTGAGCTTTGCCGGCGAAAACCTTAAGGCCCAGACGGGCTGGAAAACGAACAACGGCTTGGATGATTACGGTTTTTCGGCGATTCCCTCTGGCCTGATGCAGAACAAGACGTCGTCTATTTGGGAAGGCTCGTCTATGTATGCCTGGACCTCTTCGGAAGCAGACGAGATTGGCGTATATCAGGTCCGGTTCTACGATAGCGATCGTTCCGTGACCGTGAATGTCGACAAAAAGGAATTGATGCTTGCTGTCCGTTGCCTCAAGAATTCCGATGTGAAAATTCTGCCTAGCAGCAGTTCGACGATGCCGAATTATTCTAGCGAGAGTGCTTACGACCTGGAAGATAACGAAGATTCGCTTGAATCGCTCTCTAGGGACGATTACCTTAATCCGGCGCTTCAATACGATTCTCTCGTGGATTCCCGCGACGGGCAAGTCTATAAGATCATCAAGATTGGGCAGCAAATCTGGATGGCGCAGAACTTGAATTATGCCGATAGCGTGCGCACGCCGACCCTTGCGGGCAATAGTTGGTGCTATAAAGATAAAGTTGAAAACTGTGCGCTTCTCGGCCGTTTTTATAATTGGGAAGGGGCGCAGGAAGTTTGCCCCGAAGGCTGGCATTTGCCGACTTCTGGCGAATGGAAAACGTTGGAAGGCAAGTTCGGCGGAAATACGGTGGCAGGGAAATACCTGAGGGCCAGACTGGGCTGGAGGTTCCGCAATGGGGCAGATGAATACGGCTTTTCGGCGATTCCCACGGGAGGTCGTTTTGCTGAAGAACTTAACGATAGCACTGCGGGTTACCTCTATTTGGGGCATGAAGCCTTCTTCTGGAGTTCGTCAACGATGGATGAGAAAATGGCGTTCAGGATGAATATTTCCTACTCCAGCGATTACTCGCATATAGGAATGTACAACAAGTTCTTTGGCCATTCTGTCCGCTGTCTCAAAGACTGATCGTTATGCTTTCTTCCCGCTTGCCCAAAGATCTTTCTCCGTCGCCGTTCTTTGCATTTTATCCGGCATCTCGTTCCTTTGTCTGAATAAAGTAACGCTCTGGAGCGAACTATTGTATATTTGCTGAAAAAAGGAGGTTTTTGTGAAAAAATATTTGTTGTCCGTGCTTGTTTTTGCGTTCCTCGTTGCTTGTGGTGACGATGGTTCCAGTAATCCGGTTGTTGTCGGAAATTCCTCTTCGAGCGAACAAGAGGACGATTCTTCTGTTTCTTCGTCGAGCGTGGCGAGTTCCCAAAGCGAATTGGCTTCTTGCAGTAGTATCCAGGAATCTTCATCTCAATCGAAAGAAGCGTCCTCTTCAAGTGATGCCCAAAGTCCGGTTTCTTCCTCCGTTCAAGAAAGCGATGAAAAATCCAGTTCGTCTGTTTTAAGTAGTTCGAGCGAAGTCGTGGAATCTTCCAGTAGCCTTGACAAAACATCTTCGTCATCCCGTTCGAACGAGACTATTCATAAGGATACCCGCGACGGTCGAGTCTATAGGGTGGTTCTGATTGGAGAAATGGTGTGGATGGCAGAAAATCTGAATTACGAAACGCAGAACAGCTATTGCGCTTACAGTTCGCCTGATAGCTGTGCCAAGTATGGCCGCCTGTATACTTGGGCCGATGCTGTCGGGAAGACAGAAGAGGATTGCGGCGCCGGCCACGATTGTGGGATGAAGAAAAACGATTATGCACCGGGTATTTGTCCCATGGGTTCGCATATTCCGACGCAAAAGGAATGGTATGCCCTTATGGAGGCGATTGGCGGTCAAAACTTGTCGGCGGTGACGAAACTGAAAGCGACCGCGGGGTGGGCCGACGATGCGAACGGTTCTGATGATTACGGCTACTCGGTATATCCCGAAGGCATGTGGTTCGGCGATACGGATGTTTTCCATAAAGGCGAGATGGCGGCATTCTGGGCTTCTACGGAGTATTCTGCTGATATGGCGAATTCCGTAAAAATATATAAGAATGATATTATGGCTGGGCCCGAAAATAAATCTTTTGGAATGAATGTCCGTTGCGTGCTGGACTAGCCCCTTCCGACATTTTAAAGAGGAAAAAAGTTGAAATCGATTTCAATGTTGTCTCCGTGGAAGTTGCTGGCCCTGGTCGGGGCTTTTGCTTGCACGATGCTTGTCGCCTGCGGAGACGATGAAAGCGATTTTGTTGCACGCCCTGAAAAGGAATTGTCATCTTCCGTAAAAAAGAACTCGTCTTCTTCTGCAAAGGATGCTTCTAGTTCGAGTAGTTTGAGGGAAGGCGCTCTTCCGCCATGCAGGGGCGAAGGCTTTGACAACTGCGAGTACGGCACCTTGCACGATGAGCGTGACGGGCAAACTTACAAGACCGTAAAAATCGGTGACCAGTGGTGGATGGCCGAGAACCTGAATTATAAAACGGACAGCAGTCTCTGTTACAAATTGGCCGATTCAAACTGTACCAAGTATGGTCGCCTTTATCCCTGGGGAGATGTCGTTCACGGGGGAGGCTGCCCGAACGGCTGGTTCTTGCCTACGAGCAGTGAAATATATGAATTGGAACTGAATACAGGAAGTTCCTTTGAAGCGCTTGTTGCGGAAGAGTATGGGGGCGTGGATGCGTATGGGTTTTCTGTAAAACTCATTCCTTCTCTATATGAGCCTGATGGTGACGTGTCTATAAAGTCTTTTGATGGTGAGATGGGCTCTAGTACTGAATTTTGGCCCGAAGACCAAGGCACCGTTACCTCGAATTTGAACTGGTCCTTTAGTTCCAAAGAAGGTGGTGGTTCTTATGGGGTATACGGGACTACTAGGAGTGGTTTGTGGAAATGGGTTCGCTGTGTTCGAAATCCCGATGGACTGTATTATGTTCAACCTTGTAAAACGGATAGTACGGATTCCTGCGAATACGGAACCTTGACCGATGAACGCGATGGGCAGACATACAAGACCGTGAAAGTCGGTACGCAGACCTGGATGGCCGAGAACCTGAATTATGAAATGGAAAACAGCAGCTGCTATGGGGACGATTCTCTTAACTGCATCAAGAAGGGGCGGTTGTATAGTGTGACCTCGGCGCAGAGTGCCTGCCCCAAGGGTTGGCATTTACCCACGACCGACGAATGGAAAGTCCTAGATAAGGTGACTGGTCTTGATGATCGCAGATGGCAGGCAAAGGGTGTTGAAAAATGGCCCTATGCTACGGATATGTATGGACTTTCAGTAATTCCCGGTGGAGCGTGGAATCATTTGGCTAGAGGTTATTTAAGAGGTGACGAGGATGCTTTTTTCTGCAGTGTTCTTGAAAGTGAAGAATGTAGTGGTGGGTGGTTTTCGTATTCCGGCAATAGTGGACATACCTGTATCAATGATGATACATGCTCCATCCGCTGCATAAAGGATGAGGATTGATGCTTTCTTCCCGCTTGCCTAAAGATCTTTCTCCGTCGCCGTTCTTTGCCGAACTGGAACGCGTAAAGGCAAGCGTGCTTGCGGAATGTGCCGGTACCAATGCGGTGCCGTTTATCGACATGACGGTGAGCAGCCCGGTAAAGGCGGGACTCCCGATAGACATGGATATGGCGGTGGAGGAGGCTCGCAAGGATTTCGGTTGCTGGAACCCCGATGCCGCTGGATGGAAGAGTGCGCGCGAAGCCGTGGTGGAATACTACCGCGAACGTGGCGGGAACTTCGATGCCGGCCAGATTATCCTTACGGCAAGCACGAGCGAGGCCTACTCCGTATTGTTCAAGGCGTTCTGCGATCCGGGTGATGTCATCTTGACGCCGATGCCGGGCTACCCGCTGCTCGATACCCTCGCGCAGTTGGAACATCTGGAATGTGCTCCGTACTTTTTGAAGCTCGCCCGCGATAAACGGGGGGCGGAATTCCGTTTTGTCCTGGATACCGACAGCCTGCTTGCCGCTCCCGAAAAGGCGAAGATTTTGTTGCTCGTCTCGCCGCACAATCCGACGGGCCATTGCGTGTCGCGTACCGAATGGAACGAGGTCGTCTCGTTCTGCGAACAGCATAACTTGATTCTCGTGGTGGACGAGGTCTTCGGCGACTACGGCATCTCGGACGATGTGCGTCGTACATGGGAGTTTGTTCCCGGCTTGTGTCATCCTGAGCGGAACGAAGTGAAGTCGAAGGATCTAGGCCCGAAATGTCCGATTTTCTGGTTGAACGGCTTAAGCAAGGCGGTGGGTTCTCCGCAGCTCAAGCTCGGCTGGATGGCGTTCTATGCGCCTGAGGAACAGTTCGAACCGATACGTGCCGCCCTTGAATTTGTGGAAGATGCTTACCTGAGCGTTTCCGCTCCGGCGCAGGCGCTTGGCTCATCGCTTCTTAAACAGTCGGCTGCATACGAGTCGCAGGTCCGCGAGCGCTTGCTTACCAACTGGAACACGCTCCGGCAGGCGTTCCCCTCCAAGTATTGCCCCGAGGTTATTGGCGGGTGGTATGCCGCTATCCGCCTGGGCGAAGATGACGAACAGCTCACCCTCGAACTTCTGCAGGCGCAACACGTGCTTGTGCAACCGGGCTTCTTCTTCGACTTTGACGAAGACGGCTGGGTGGTGGTATCGCTCCTGCAGGAACCGGCGTTGTTTAAGGAAGCCGTCGCACGTATGACCCGACCGTCATGCTGACTCCCGAATGTCATGCAGGCGAAGGTCAGCATCAGGGTGACTCCCGAATGTCATGCTGACGAAGGTCAGCATCAGCATTCCCCACCAGATATTTTTATATATTACACGCGGAAATTGAATAGGTTGTAACGTGGAAAAGAAAAAGATTTTGCTCATCAACTGGCGCGACATCAAGAACCCGGAAGCGGGCGGCGCCGAACTGTATTTTCACGAGATTTTCAAGCGCATCAATGCACGCGGTTACGACGTGACCGTTCTCGCTCACCGCGTGAAGGGCCTGCCCGATGAAGAAGTCGTCGACGGCATGCGCACTATCCGCGTCGGCAACAAGTTCCTGTTCAACTATACCGCGTTCCTTTATGCCCGCAAGCACCAGAAGGAATACGACCTCATCATCGAGGACCTGAACAAGATTCCGTTCTTTACGCCGTGCGGCACGAAGGCCAAGCGCCTCCACATGGTGATGCACTTTTTCCGCAAGTCCATTTTCCGCGAGACGTTCTTCCCGATGGCGCTTTACGTTTACCTGATGGAACGCTCGGTCGCCCTCTTCTATAAGAACGAGAACTTCCTCGCCATCTCGCAGAGCACTGCCGACGAAATTGCCGACATGGGTATCAAGCCCAAGTGGACCGAGGTGGTGGAACCGGGTATCGATACCGAGTATTTCCACCCGACGGAAAAGAAGGCCGACCCTCCGGTGATTTCCTATGTGGGCCGCCTCATGAAGTACAAGAACGCGCAGTTTGTCATCAACGCCATGCCGCGCCTCCGGGAACTCGTCCCGGGTATCGTTCTCGAGGTTGCCGGCGGGGGAGACTACCGGGCGGAACTTGAAAAGCTGGTGGACAAGCTTGGCGTGCGCGACTCCGTGAAATTCCTGGGCCGCGTCTCCGAAGACGAAAAGCGCGACCTTTTGAGCCGCTCGTCGCTCTTCATCAACCCCTCGTTCAAGGAAGGCTGGGGCATCAACAACATCGAGGCGAATCTCTGCGGTACGATTTCGATGAGCAACAATGTCGCCGGCCTCAAGGATTCGGTGGTGGACGGGGTGACCGGCCTCCTGTACGAAAATGACGACCCGGAGGGGTTCTGCCAGAAGGCTGCCGCCGTTTTGCACGACCGGGCCCGCCTGGAAACCCTCGAGAAAAACGCCCGTGAGCGCGCCCTGACCATGAGTTGGGACGCAATGGCCGATAAAATGGAAAAAGTTGTTGAAAAAGCGTTCGTATAGCGTTTTTTCACGGCTTTTTTTATTAAATTTGCTCCCGTGATTGCCCCCTGCGGTTTGTCGCTGCGGCGAAAACTGCCCCTTGCTCCGAAATCCTGAGCCGGACCTGGTCCGCTGGATAGGAGCCTTCTCGGCCGTCAAGCTTCCATAGAAGCGCTATTAAGATGGCCCTAAACAACACACACATGCAATCACCCCTTCGGCGGGTCTTTTCCAGCCTTCCGTTGTGGCCAACCCTTACTTATGAGGTGCCCAGATGGAAAACTACATCGCAATCGCACTTTCACTCGTCGCAGTGATTCTGTGCATCGTTATCCTGACTAAGGTTAACAAGATTCTCGACAATCTCCATACTCCGATTGTTAAAAAGCTCACCCCGGATATGAACTTGAAGCCGAATTCCCGCCGCTCTGTCGGTGCCCAGGAAATGGCTCAGCGCGGTGACCGCAACAACAAGGACCATGGTAAGGATCGTCAGAATAACAATAAGGACGCTCGTGGTGACAAGCAGGCTCAGCCTGCCCAGAATCGTGACCGCAACGAACAGCGTTCCGACCGTGGCCAGCGCCGTGACCGCCGTGAAGGCCGTCCCGACCGTCCGCGCCGCGAATTCAACAAGCCGGCCGCTGAAGCTGCTGCTCCTGCCGCCGCTGCCGAACAGGCCCCCGCAGTCGAAGCCGCTGCTCCCGCAGCTGCCGAAGCTCGCCGCCCGCTCGCTCCGCGTATTCCGGTTGAAACCCCGGCTGCTCCTGCAGTTGAGGCCGCTCCCGCTGTTGCCGCTCCTGCCGCTGCTGAAGTTGCCCCGGTCGAAACGACTTTCGACCCGAGCAAGGTCCGCTATGGCCGCCGCAACGTGATCAAGAAGGCTCCCGAACTCGCTGACGAAGCCTAATCTCGCGGAAAATTGCGAAACTTAAAAGTCCCTCGGCTCTGCCGGGGGATTTTTAGTTCGTATAGATTTTGCATTACGGGGTACGTACAGGCGGGGTAACCTGGGGTGGCGGGTCTAGCGCGTGCTAGAATTTTTCGTCGTAACCGTCATCGTACTCGTCGTCGTATTCGTCCTGGTCGGGGAATCCGGATTCCAGTTCGGAAAAACTCGGCTCCTCGATGTCCACCACCTCGACCTCGAATGTGAGGTCCTTGCCGGCGAAGGGGTGGTTGCCGTCCACGAGCACGGAGTCGCGGTAGATTTCCTTGACGATGTAGATGCCGTCGCTTTCGTCCTTGTCGAGGTTCAGGTCCTCGATGAACTCGTCGGCGGTGTCGGGCAACTGGAATTCACGGATGTCGTTGTCCATGAACATCTCCAGCTCCATTCCGATCCAGAGCTCGCCGACTTCTTGCAGTTCCTCCTTGGGAACCTTCATGATGAGGTCTTGGCGGTAGGCGCCGTAACCGAGATCGCACGGGATGTCAATGGAGAACTTCTCGCCAAGTTTTCTTCCGGCAAGGGCCGCTTCTAGCCCCGGAATGATGTTGTTGTAGCCATGGATGTACACGAACGGATGCGTCGGCTGGATCTCTTCCAGGATGCGTCCGCTCCTTTCCATGAGCACGTAGGCGATGCTGACCTTGGTCTTGTCTTCGATGACTTCCATACGGGGGGCAAATATAGTTAATAGTTTGCCTATTGCTAGTTATTGGTTAGTGGAGATATTATTAAATTTTCCGCATGCTTTACGGTATTTGTTCTGATATTCATTCCAACGCAACCGCATTTGAAGCAGTACTCCAGTCCATGGAGGAGAATCATGTTGAAAGGCGCGTCTGTTTGGGAGACTTGGTGGGGTATGGAGCGGACCCCGACGAGTGTGTGAAACTTGCCCGCGAAAACATGGATTTGTGCCTAATCGGAAACCACGATAGCGTCGCTATCAAGTACGAATCGAGCGTGGGGTTCAATCCGTATGCGAAGCAGGCTATCGAGTGGACGCAGGCGCATTTGAGCAAGAGTTCGATCGACTACCTGAAGGCGCTTCCCTATATCAAGGAAGAATTGGACGATATTACGTTTGTGCATGCCTCCCCGCTTTCGCCCGCGGACTGGGTGTATGTGACTGACTTGGAAGAGGCGCTTGATGCCTTCGACCATTTCCGCGGTACCTACTGCTTTATCGGGCATACGCACAGCCCGGTAATCGTGGCGAGCCGCCCGATGGCCATCCCCAAGATTCTCGACGAGTACGAATATACCATAGTGAATACCGAGCGCCTGTTGGTGAACGTGGGAAGCGTGGGTCAGCCCCGCGACCGCGATTGCCGTGCCTGCTGGTGCCTGCTCGATACCGTGACGAAGTGCGTCCGCATAATCCGCGTTGAATACGACGTGTTCCGCACGCAGGAACGCATGCGCAAGGCCGGTATGCCGAGCTTCCTCATCGACCGCCTGAGCATGGGAAGATAGTTTGTCTTCGATATGAAATGGGTTCTTGCAGTTTTTGGTAAGGCCGGCTCGCCGTTCATCGCGGACGAGGTGGACAAGTACGTGAAGCGCCTGCGCGGGGGAGTCTACCCGCTCGAAGTCGTGGAACTCAAGGAATCTAAAATCGACGACCGTGTTCAGGCTCTTGCTCAGGAAGCGACACTTTTTGACAAGAAATTCCCGAAGTCGGAATACCGCCGCGTCATCCTCTCCGAAGAGGGCAAGCTCATGGACACGGTGAAACTTTCGGATACGCTTCGCGACCGTTTCCCGGGAAATATCGTGTTCCTGATTGGTTCGGCCTACGGAATTGATGAAAATTTGAAAAAGACGGCGGATTTGCTGCTTTCGCTCTCGCCGCTCACGTTTACGCACGACCACGCCCGCGTACTTTTTGCCGAACAGCTCTACCGCGTGCAGATGGTGATGCAGAACCACCCGTATCATCACCGGTAAAAAATTTATGGGAGGAACGATGAAGTGTAAATTTGGAATAAGATGCGCTTTTGCCGTCCTTGCGGCTCTCTTGCTTTATGCTTGCGGTTCCTCGGGAACGGAGCCTGATTTCAAGGAGAGACCGGGTTCGAGCAGCTCCATCGAGGACGAAGAGATTAGCAGCTGTAGTTCGGCTGTAAAGAGTAGCAGCAGCTCGGCTGTAAAGAGCAGTTCCAGTTTGCAATTGACTCAGGTGCATACGGAATATAAGTACGATCCCGAAAAAGTCAAGCACGGTACGTTTGAGGATCCGCGCGATGGCGAGGTCTACAAGACGATAACTGTAGAAGGTTCCACCTGGTTGGCCGAGAACCTGAGGTTTGAACCTGATACGGGCAGCTACTGTCATCGGAATGCGGACACCTGTGCCGTTTTGGGACGCTACTATTCCTGGGGGGCCGCCCAGAAGGCTTGCCCAGAAGGGTGGCGCCTGCCGAGGAGACGTTCTTCTGATGATTTTTTGGCCTTGTTGGGTAAGTTGTCCTGGACGTCCCCGTGGGGCATTCTGGAAACGGTATGTAATACCGAGGTGTTTGCGGCGGGGGATAATGTCGGAAAGGATGTGTATGGACTCGGTATTCTGGCTGCTGGATATTATGATCTAGAAAAAGATACTGTCTATTTCCCGGAAAGTTATTATGTGGACTATTGGACATCTGATACTTCAAAGTCTGGTCTTCCTACAGCCAGATTTTACTTTGCTGAAGATTATTATAAAGGAACTGGCGATCTAATCATAGTTACAAGAGCGAATCCTGTCAGGTGCTTGAGGGAGGAAAAATGAGAAGAATTCTATTTGTGGTGACTCTTGTCATTGTCGGTGCCCTTGCATCATGCGACTCGGAATCGGAACCTATAGCGGCAAGGGATGACGGGTCTGATTCAAGCTCGAGCCTTGTTTCAAGTTCAAGCCTGAGTTCCAGCTCATGCTCCGGTTCTCCCTATTCAAATTATGAACCTTCCGTCTACGATCCGAAAAAGCAGACTTTGACAGATGGACGCGATGGTCAGGTCTATAGGACCGTGGTTGTCGGGGATCAGGTCTGGATGGCCGAAAACCTCAATTACGATTATTATTATAAATCGGGTCGAAGCTTCTGCTATGGGAATGATTCCAGCAAGTGCTCGAAATATGGGCGGCTTTATACTGCATCTGCCGCCCTGGACTCGGCAGGGATTTTTTCGCGGGATGTTTCGTCATGTGGTGGGAGGAATTGTTCGTGGAATGCGGAAGAAATTAGGGGAATCTGCCCGGATGGGTGGCATGTGCCAACTGCAATAGAATGGAATGTTCTGATGTATAAAGCGGGAACAATGGGAGGAATCCGCGAAGTTTTGATAGATAAGGAAAGCTGGCTGAAACAAGGGGGAAGAGATGATTTGGGCTTTTCTATGATGGCTACGGGGTGGCGGGCTGGTGAAGGCGGAGTTTTTAATTATGAAGGTCATTCGACGTGCTTTTGGCTTTCTAAAATGGAACAAAGAAGTTATGTGCGTTTTGTGTACTCAGACACGGTTGTTTTTAATGGAGAAATGGAGTTCTTGAATGAAAAATGGTATGATCCACCCATTGCCTGCCCCCTTCGATGCCTGAAGAATGGTTCGGAGGTGGGCGTTCCTGAACCTGAACACGAATTTGTTTATGGCTCTGTCGAAGATTCCAGGGATGGCCGTGTCTACAAGACTATAGAAATTGGAGACCAGGTGTGGATGGCGGAAAATTTGAAATTGGATGTGCCGGCGGAATATGATTCCCTGACATCTTGCCCGGGAAATGATCCGGAAAAATGCGAAAGCATAGGTCGTCTGTATTCTTGGACTGCGGCGATTGATTCTGCTCAGGTCTATTCAGATGGAGGTAAAGGCTGTGGATACGGTAGATATTGTATCCCGCCTGCTGAAGTGTTGGGGCTATGTCCAGAAGGATTCCACCTTCCCAGTCGAGACGATGTTGCCAAGTTAATGAAAAGTGTCGGGGGAGATGAGATCGGAGCGGCGAATTTGAAAAGCCGTAGTGGATGGCCTTATGGAGATCTTGCCTATGATTTGTATGGATTTAATAGTATACCTGTTGATTCTACAGCGGCTTATTGGATTGCTGATCCTAATTCTGCAGATATGATATTTGCCCTTTATGGTAAAGGGCATGCTTATAGTTTGTGGCTTGATTTCGGAAAGACGAAACTGTATATAACATCCAACTTGCAAAATAAAAATTATTTTATTCGTTGCCTTAAATCGACAATGTCGGATGGCGATTACTCGAAGATGTATATCAAGGACGAAAGTGCCTACGATGAGGATTCGAACACGCTGACGGATTTCCGTGACAATAAGATCTATAGGACGGTGAATGTCGAAGGGCGCGTATGGATGGCGGAAAACCTGAACTTTATTTATAACTGGGACAGGGCCGTAAGCCATTGCAATTTTAATAAATATAAATGGAACGAATGTACGGAATATGGCCGCTTCTATAGCTGGAGCGCGGCTTTCGATTCGCTCGGTATCTTTTCGGATGATGCGGAAAAATACGTGCGTGGAACATGCCCGCGCGGATGGCACTTGCCCTCTGAGACCGAATGGGAAGAGCTGTTCGCCGCTGCTGGCGGGGAAGATGGAGCAGCCCTGAATTTGATGAACCGTAATTATTGGGGAAATTATGTAGGGAAGGATTCCTTGGGCTTTACTGCTTTGCCTGGAGGCTACCTTACTTCAGTATATGGTAGCCCTACGAATGAGAAGGCCTATTTCTGGGAATCAACGAAAAAGGTCGCTTATATTGATGGAGTCAAGGTTGGCATAGAAACAAGAACTTCAGAAAGTGAGTATCCCATCCGCTGCGTGATGGATTCGGAATAAAATGGATTTGGCAACTTTTTTCTATATTTGCGCGCGTAAAAAACGGATGCAATATGAACGCTGAAATCGAAAAACGCCGCACCTTTGCCATTGTCAGCCACCCTGACGCGGGTAAGACCACCATCACCGAAAAGTTCCTGTGGTACGGGAACGTCATCCGCGAGGCGGGTCACGTTCGCGCCAAGGCGAACCGTAGCTACACGGTGAGTGACTGGATGAAGATAGAACAGCAGCGTGGTATTTCGGTTTCGAGTTCCGTGTTGAACTTCCCGTTCGAAGGCTGCATGTTCAACCTCGTCGATACCCCGGGGCACCAGGACTTCTGTGAAGACACCTACCGTGCCCTGACTGCCGTGGATGCCGCCCTCGTGCTTATCGACAGCGTGAATGGCGTGGAAAAGCAGACCATCAAGCTCATGGACGTGTGCCGCATGCGCCACACCCCGATCATCACGTTCATCAACAAGATGGACCTCGATGGTCGCCACGTTTTTGACCTGCTCGATCAGATTGAAAATATTCTGCACATCAAGACGGCCCCGTTCACCCTCCCGATTGGCGTGGGTAAGCTTTTCAAGGGCGTCTACTCCATCGCCGAGAACACGTTCCACACTTTCAACAAGGAAGAAGGCCACCAGGAAATCATCCAGATGGAAGGTCCGGACGATCCGCGTCTCGTTGAAATGTGCGGCGAGAACTGGGTGAACCAGTTCAAGGAAGAATACGAGATGGTCACCGGCGGTATGGACCCGTTTGACCACGAGAAGTTCCTGAAGGGCGAAATGTGCCCCGTGTTCTTCGGTTCTGCGGTGAACAATTTCGGTGTGCGCCAGCTGTTGAACGCTTTCGCGAAGCTCGCGCCGCCCCCGATGGTGCGCGAGACTGACAAGCGCCCGGTGAGCCCCGACGAAGACGCCTTCAGCGCGTTCGTCTTCAAGATCCAGGCCAACATGGACCCCAAGCATCGCGACCGCACCGCCTTCCTGCGCATCTGCTCGGGTAGCTTTACTCGCGGGGAGAAGGTTTTTCACGTGCGTTCGGGCCGTGACATTCGCCTCGCCGCCCCAACGGCGTTCCTTGCGAAGGACAAGGAAGTCATCGACCACGCCTGGGCCGGCGACATCGTGGGCATCAACGACCCGGGTCTCTTCCGCATCGGTGACACGCTTACTGACGGCGAGAAGATGAACTTCACGGGTATCCCGGACTTCGCTCCGGAACACTTCGCCCGTGTGACGCTCCTGAACCCGCTTAAGTCTAAGCAGATGGCGAAGGGCCTTGCCGAACTTAGCGAAGAAGGTGCGACCCAGCTTTACGAACCGCTCAAGTCCGCGATTCCGGTCATCGGCGTGGTGGGCGAGCTGCAGTTCGACGTGCTCAAGTTCCGCCTGCAGAGCGAATACGGTGCCGACGTGGCGCTCGACCGCGTGCCGGCTCACGGAATCCGTTGGGTCTCCGGCCCCGAGAAGGATGTCGCGAAGTTCGCCGACGAATATGCGATGGACTGCATGATGGACAAGGAAAGGAACCTCGTGTGCCTCTTCCCGAACGAGTACCGTCTGAACCTCGCAATGAAGAACTACGAGAACCTGAAGTTCGCGGAGACCTCGCAGGGGTAGTGCCTACGGCACAGTTCTGAGTTCCTAGTAACGCGCCCTATGGGCTAGTTACTAGCGTTGATTTTTTTTTACATCTATCGTTGCAGATTTATCCTTGAGATTCTAGTAACTATTAATTAGTAACTAGTAACTTTTATATATTTCCTTCAAAATGCGGGCTGACTTCGCCTGCAGGACTATTTTTAACTAAAAGGAATAACATGAAACGTATCTCTATCGTCGCTATGGCAATTCTTACCGCCAGTCTCGTCGCCTGCAATCAGGCCGCCGCCGGTGGTTCATTCAACCAGCAGGCCCGCCTCGACTCCCTTGAAAAGGATTTCAACGTCCTCAAGGAAGAATTTGAGGTCATCAAGTATGCTCTCGACAAGCGCGGCATCTCCATCGAACAGGCCCGTGCCGAAATGGAAGCCGACAACAAGGTCTGGGACATCCCCGACGAAGACAGCCCGGTTTTCGGCAACACCAAGAACCCGAAGCTCACCATTGTTGAATTCACCGAATTCCAGTGCCCGTACTGCTCCCGCATTGCTCCGACCATGAAGGAACTCAATGCGAAGTACCCGGACAAGATCAAGTTCGTCTACAAGCACTTCCCGCTCAGCTTCCACGCCAACGCCAAGGCTGCCGCTGCCGCCTCTGTCGCTGCTCAGAAGCAGGGCAAGTTCTGGGAATTCCGTTACGCTCTCGCTCCGCATAGCCGTGAACTCTCCGACTCCATCTACGTTGCCGTCGCTACCGAAATCGGCCTCGACATCGAAAAGTTCAAGAAGGACATGGTTCTCGACTCCGCCATGGAAGCTCGCATCGACAAGGACTTCCAGTTGGGCGTGAAGGTCGGCGTGCAGGGCACCCCGAACTTCTACATCAACGGCAAGCGCCAGGACCGCTTCTCTCCGGACCTGGTCGAAAAGCTCCTCAAGGAAGCCAAGTAGTGTTTTCAAGCGTGCACGCAATTTTAGCGGGCACGCTTTCGAATTTTGCGTTAAAAGTTTAATTTCAAGAGAAACAATCACAAAACAAGGAAACGACATATGATCAAGCAAACATTGAAAGTCGCGTCCGTCATCCTCCTGGGTGTCAGCGTGGCTGCAATGGCTCAGCCGAAGAAGCCGAAGACTGTCGTCTATAAGTTCTTCGATGAGCAGTATCGTCCGGGTGGTTTCGACTACTCCTACGGCGGCACAAGCAAGGGCGTGACCATCACGAAGGATGGCGGTTACAAGTCCAAGGCCGCTTTGAACATCAAGCTGGACCCGAAGGAATACTCCGGTGCGTCCATCTGCTTGTACAACGAGTTCTTCGACCTGAACAAGTACATGCTTGATTCCAAGGTCGAATTCATGATCAAGGGCAAGCACGGCGGCGAAGCCGTGAAGGTCGGCCTCCTCGACGAAGAAGTCAGCGATGGCAAGAAGACCCAGGTCGTGCTCCCGATGAACAAGTACATTGAGGGCGGTGCCGTCACGACGGATTGGAAGAAGGTTTCCATTCCTCTCGTCGACTTCCCGGACCGTGGCCTCTACTGGGACAACACCCGCAAGTCCGAATTCCCGTCCCGCATCGACTGGGACAAGATTGCTGAAATCCGCTTCTCCATCGACAAGAGCGGCGCCAGCGAATTCGAAGTCTGGGTGGACAACATCGAAATCGTGAAGGGCAACAAGAAGGCTGCCCCGAAGAAGCAGATCGTCTACTGGGATGAAAACAACGACGTTATCGACGGCCCGAAGAACCCCGAAAAGCTCGACGGCAAGGTCAAGCCGGTGGCTAACGGTACGTTCTACTCCGACGGCCTCAAGGGCTTCAGCTACAGTTACGGTGGTCTTTCCGCCCAGCGTGAAGCTCAGTCCAAGACCCCGGGCAACAAGAACGTGCTCGCCCTCTACATCGACAACAACGACTGGTCCGGCGTGACCTACTCGCTCGGTGAAGGCAAGTACATCGACCTTTCCAAGGTCCGCAACAAGGGCGGTCTCTACTTCTGGATCAAGGGTAAGCTCGGCGGCGAAAAGGTGTACGTCGGTATCCTCGACAACCAGGGCAACGACATCAAGAGCCAGACCAAGGTTAGCCTGAACGACTGGATCGCCGGCGCCAAGGTTGGCACCGATTGGAAGCTCGTGAAGATTCCTCTGAAGAAGTTCGTCGACAAGGGTAAGGCTTGGGACGCTAACAAGCAGGCCGAAGTCGCCAAGGACGTGCAGTGGAACAAGATTCAGGAAATCCGCTTCTCCGTTGGCAAGGGTGAAAACCAGGGCGAACCGGGCAAGCCGGCTCCTGTGACCATCTTCGTCGACCAGATCACGTTCACCGAAACCATCGACTGGGTTGACCCGGATATCAAGTGGGACAACTGGAAGTCCAAGGCTCCGGACATGATCATTTCCGACTTCGAAGGCAAGTTCGCCAAGGACAAGTGGGAACCGTCTTTCGGTCCGAAGTCCAAGGCCGAAATCGAAATGCCGTACAAGAGCTCCAAGCTCGATGGCAACTCTCTCTTCATCAAGCACTTCGAAATGTCTGACTGGGTGGACTTCGTTCTTGACTTCACCAAGAACACCGCCGCTCACGACGCCAAGCTCCGCGACTGGACCAACCACTGGGGCATTATGTTCGACGTCTACTCTGAACGTGCATGGCAGTCCATCACGGTCCAGGTCGGTGACGCCGGCAACGAACTCTTCGTGTCCAACACCGGTGTGCCTCGCGGCCGTACCACTGTGATTGTTCCGTTCCGCACCTTCAGCAAGTTCCCGTACTACCAGCCGCCTAACGCGAAGGAAAACGGCGTGTTCGACCTGAAGAACGTCGTGTCCATCGACTTCAAACCGGGTGGAGAAGGTTCTAACGGCTCCTTCGAAATCGACAACATCAAGCTCACCAACCAGCGCGAAGTCAAGGCTGCCGCTCGTCCGGCTGTCGTGAAGGTCGACGTGAAGGGTACCAGCGAAGTGATCAACCCGAACATCTCGGGCGGCCTCTTCGGTATCAACGCTGCCCTCTGGGATGGCGACATGCTTGACAATCCGAAGTTCAAGGTTCAGACCCGCGACTTCGTGAAGCGCATCAACCACGGCATCATCCGTTACCCGGGTGGTCTCCGTGCCGATGACGACCACTGGAAGGAAATCCTCGACAACCACGACTGGATGGTCGATACCGACGAATTCCTCGAATGGCTGAAGAAGACCGGCTCCAACGCCATGTTCACCGTGAACTTCGGTTCCGGCACCGAACAGGAAGCTGCCGCTTGGGTGAAGCACACCAACATCGACAAGAAGGCCGGCATCAAGTACTGGGAAATCGGTAACGAAGTCTATGGTAACTGGCATCCGTACTACGAAAAGTATGGTAAGGATGGCGGTACCATCTATGGTAAGCGTGCCCGCAAGTTCATCGAAGCCATGAAGAAGGTTGACCCGACGATCAAGGTCGCAGTCCTCGGCGTGCTCGATGGCCAGTGGAACGACAACGTGCTCAAGGAAACCGGCGACATTGCCGACGGTATCATTGTGCACCACTACCCGCAGCACTTCGGTGAAGAAAACGACTTCGCCATGCTCTCTGCTCCGCAGGACCTCGTGCCTATCTACAGCCGCCTCCACAAGCTCGTGGACAAGTGGACCAAGCACTTCAACAAGGACAAGAAGTTCGAACTCTGGCTCACCGAATGGAACTCCGTGGACTTCAACCCGGGTCCGCAGACCATCGCTCTCGAAAACGGCCTGTTCGTTGCTGACTACCTCGCTATGCTCGCCACCGAAAACGTGGACAACGCACAGTACTGGGATATCCACAACGACATCACTCCGGAAGGCGGTGACTACGGTTACCTGACCCGTTCTGCAGAAGACTGCATGAACTGCCCGCGTCCGAGCTACTGGGCATTCCAGATGGCTTCTGACGCTCTCCGCGGCAAGCTCCTCAAGACCGTGATTACCGG